>JAJZFJ010000206.1 GCA_021805395.1 bacterium | reverse complement strand
ATCTACACTACTATTCTCAGTACCTAGAGGAACACAGCGTTATACACCATTAGCACAAGGGAAAAATGGGATTAACGGTCTAAGCTTCCTGATGAACAAGAAGAATATAGAGAAATATGTGAAGGAACATCGAGTTCAACGTTAGCTATTGGAGATTAAAGATGGCCACCACCAGAAGCATAGGAATAACAGTCCATCGCTCCAATATTAAAGCATGGGAACAGGCAGCTGAGATAATTGAATGGCTGAACTCTCGTAATATACAGGCTGTGCTGGACCATGCAACGGCTCAACGTTTGGGTAGGATGGACCTCATTCCCAAGACCCGAAACTGGCAGGATGTAGAGTTTGTGATATCGTTAGGTGGAGATGGAACAATCCTCACATCAGCCAGAACAGCAGCTCCAGACGGCATACCGATTCTTGGAGTGCATATGGGACGATTTGGCTTCATAGCAGAATATAACCCAACCGATCTCATCTCGCACATTGAAGAAGCTCTTAATGGGTGTGTGCACATAGAAGAGAGAATGATGCTTCATGTGACTATTTTGAGAGGAGATCTATCCATTTCGGAGAGCATTGGGCTGAATGATGTGACAATAAAAAGCTCCACATCAAGCCTGCTAAATCTCAATGTTAGCGTTGCTGGAGATTCCTTTGCAACCTACCACGCAGATGGAGTGATTGTGGCGACATCTACAGGTTCAACTGGCTATTCTCTTTCTGCTGGGGGCCCCATTGTGGAACCTACTTTACAGGCGTTGATTATTACTCCAATCTGCCCACATACCCTTAGCGCGAGAGCCATGGTGATACCCTGTCATCATACTGTTGAGATTGAACTTGAAGAAGAAGGAGACGAGGTAATTGCAAAAGTTGATGGACAAGACGCTATACAACTGCATATTGGTGACAGAGTGGTGGTGAAACGCTCCGAATTCGTTACAAGGCTCCTATTACCTGAAGGAAGCAGCTACTACCGTAAAGTTCGGGCACGATATCTATTTGGCGTTAGAAGTGACCAGCATTAATTGACAGCAGCCTCAGTGGCCATGCTAGGGTTGGACACCACTGCAACATTCATCCGCTCTCTTCATCTCCATATTCAAATGTATGTGATTGGGGAAAGGACCATCTGCTTGTACTATTGCCAGTGTTAATTACATCTCACTGGCATGAACCAATTTTAGTCCATATATCCCCTATTGACTTAAACATGCCAGAATTGCTTTACAATTCCCTGCCTGTACAGTATAATCTGATACAACGGGGTGTGGCTCAGCTTGGTAGAGTGCACGGTTCGGGGCCGTGAGGTCGCAGGTTCAAATCCTGTCACCCCGATATACCCTACTTACCCACTTTTCTTCCTCTTTCTGCAATCACTGTAAAATCTGCTATCGTCTTCCATTTAAGTGCTTTAATATCACATACATTTTAATATGCTTCCTTGTATATCATCTATACTCAGTATTCTGCAGCTAGGGGTTTCCCTTGCAATTATCAATTTGCCAAGTGCCGAATTCATAGCTTCTATGCCATTCCAGTTTGACAGATTGGATGTAACTGTGGCATATTAAACATGCATCGCGGGGTGGAGCAGTCTGGTAGCTCGTCGGGCTCATAACCCGAAGGTCGTCAGTTCAAATCTGGCCCCCGCTCCCATTTAAGTCGTTTGACAGAAGTGTCAAACGACTTTTTTATTGCTTGTTCAGCTATTATTGACAGTTATTACTATTCCCATCGATCTTCCGTTACTTTGCGCGTTTTGCTATCCGTCCATCCATCAGAATAATCAGCCATCAGGTTTCAAAACATTCATACGCATAGTAATCACTATGTACAAGTTAGCCAACAGCCAGCGATAATGCCATTGTTCTTCTGCTCCCTATACTTCAATTACTCATGACGGCACACAATTTATGTACTATTAACGTAAATTCTTGTAGGAGTGTGCAGCACAGTATAGAAAAACTGGTTATATGGCTGATTCTGATAATTACAGTTGTGTAGGAATGCACACACCTATTCAGGAGGAACAAGATAATGAGCAAGATGACACAGGAAGAGCGAGACCGCATCCCTGATGAAGACTTTGCAGGGCCGCACCGCTCATTTCCAATTCGTAATCAGGATGATGTGGAGGATGCAGCCAGGCTGCTGCACCACGCAGACAACCCGGAGAAGATCAAAAAGAATATCCTCAAGTTAATCAGAGAGAAAGGGCTGAAAGAGCCAGAAACCTGGGAACATGAGAAGACCACACATAGCTCCAGATCATAAGAACTGCGCTTCGTTAAAATACGAAGCGCAGCTCTTTTTTCATTTAGCAGCTGGCACTTGCTAAATGATGAAGAAAAGTGATTTTGCCTGGCATGTAGAATCAACTATCCAGATCATTTGCTGATACTGATGTGGAAATGTAGAGGTAGTCATATACAAGCACAATCTAGCGTTTTTAATGTGAAGGCATTAAAACAGTTCCCAATTGAATCGATCGGTACTTTAACCTCGCCTGCTGACGTGAGTATGAGTCACGCGTCTTCCTTTACTGATGGCACGAACTATTTTGATAGGCGTCCGATTGCTGCTTGTTTGCTTCGACTCTTCTAACGAGTTGGCTATCTAGCCGGACTTATCCAGTATGAAACCATTCCAGTATTATGCTCGCACGACTGAACCCACCCCTCAGAAGGTGCTGTTAGGTTTCCTTTGGGATAGTCAAGGTCTACATATTTGTCAGTTTCAACGGCAGTTATTGTCTTAATCGTGAATTCAGACACGCTATACTGCTCTGAAAAAGAAGATATGCATAGATATTCATAGCATTGTTCTGTTCTCTAGATTGTGATTATTTAGATGTAATCTGCCTGAGGAGACAAGCAAGAGAATAAACGCCAATAGAGCCTGATGCAGGGTTATACTAAGCTTGATGTAGATGCCGGCGACTGGCAGGCGAGCTGTTCATCCGGTAACATGCACGCCTGCCAGAAGCAGACTGAGGGCCTAGCATGAAGCTGCCCGGCTTTTGCGGACAGTAAGTGCAGCAACTGGAGCAAGCAGCAGCAGAAAAGCTGCAGTTGAACCACACTCTGGTACTGGCGGTGCGCCGTTTATGGTGAGGATGCCGTTGTTGAATGAGTACGAACCATTGAGATTACTATCTACTGAGGTGAATCCGCCAGCAATGCCCCCAGTGCTGGTAATAAGGTCAAATGTCTCTCCGCTAGAAGGATGGAAACCATTGATGAAATCCAGGTACAGTGTCCCCCCGCTTATAGAGGTGTTTCCACTTACCAACAGCTTATCATAACTTGTAAGACTGGCAACCTCCATACTCAGCTCTCCACTGGAAAGAGTGTAGTTACCGGAAATGTTAAAATCTGCAGGGTCCAGCCCGGAGTTAAACGTACCGCCATTCTGGTTTACATTGCCTGTAATTGTACCGTTCGCTCCCTCTAATGTACCACCGTTCAGGTTGAAGTTGAAATTCATAGGACCTGCGCTATAACCGGTAAGCGATAGTGTACTGTTGCTGCTAATTTTTGTGAGTCCCGCAGACTGATTAATGTCACTATTAATGTTCAGGCTGCCATTATTCAGAACCATTATTGTGCCCGTATTATCAAGCTCAGAAACACTCAGACCAACTGAAGAGTTAGCATCTGTAACCTCAAGTGTACCAGTGGATCCATTCGTAAACTGTGAAGAACTTGTATCTGATAGAGAACCTCCTTGAGACACCATTACCATACCCATGTTTGTAAAACTGGTACCAGTATATATAAAAATATTGGAATGGAGACCTCCGTTGCTGCTGCCAGATGATTCAATTTTACTCGTGGCATCGTTTGTAATGCTACCCGCTGAAACTTCTAGCTGCCCTGCAGAAAGTGCTTCTATTGTGCTGTTATTTTCGTTGGTAAGGCTGACGAAATTAGTTCCACCTACTCCCCCAGAATTCCCAACTTGTAACAGGCTTGAATAGCTGGTATTTTCACCAAGAGCCTCTATTACCCCTCCGTTATCATTGATGGCATCAGATGTAGTGCCGCCAGTCATTGTGATGTCTCCACCGTTGATGGATTCAATTACTGCGCCGTTATTATCCAGGCTGCCAGCTACATCAGAAGATGTCGTGAAGTTACTGTCATTCATCCCATTACTTTCAAATTGCGAACTGTTGCTGTTATCAAGACCATCATAAATTGCGAGTGACGAGCCATACTCATTCAGAACCGTCCCACCAGCATTATTGGTGAGAGAGTTGATACCAATACTGATTGACTGAAGAGCCGGATTAGTTACAATAGACGTGTTGCCTAAACTGTCTATTACATCGTCTGTAGAAATTGGAACTGCCCCAGTGGACCAGTTGCCTGCAACATCCCATTCGCCGTTGTTTGGTCCCACCCAGCTCACACTGCTGGCTGCTGCGAAGTCGCAGTGTGCTACAGCTATTGCTGAAGATATGCAAATCAGAAACATTTTCAAAGCGAGGTCTTTTGACAGTGCACCATGCCTTCTCATAGGTTTCTCCTTCACTAATTTTTACTGCGGCTATCAGTTAAACGAATCTACAGAGTAATAATATCAGAGAGGCATTATCCATATCGTTATCGAATCCTATCAATTAATGTTATCCAGTTCAATCAGCGAAGGTCCATTGACGAAATACCTATTGAAACCAGCCAAGCGTAAAGCTGGGAAAAAGGGGGAATGCCCGGCGCCATCCTGTTGAAGATTAGTTAACAAGCGTCAGCTATGATCGTTACTCACTTTTACAGCTGATGTCAAAAAGTGAATCCTACTCTGTGGATCATTCATAAACCTGTGATGGTAGTTAAAGTTGATAGTATGGAGTTGTGGAAACTGGGGCGTAGGGTAACGCCTCGACACAAGTAGAGAGGCAGGCAGCTATGCCCCTCAGCACGTGCAGGCTTTTTTAGCAGTCGTTTCGAGAAGGATGGCAGTATTGCCACTAACGAATGTAGGCTATCCTAGCACTCGGCAAGAGTATATCTAGTTCACTGTAACGGTTGTGGTACCCAGTCCTGTGGTGATATCCACGGGCACGTTCGTAGCACCAGAGGCATCGGTTGGCCACCAGAGGTAGACCTCGTATTTGCCGGCTGCCTGAAGTGTAGGCGAATACTCCACGCTCTTGCTGCCTATGCTGGTGTTCTTATGTGTAAGGTAGTTGGAGGAAGACTGAGTACTTGAGCTGCAATTACAAGCGGATTTATTTAAGGTTCCACAAGGATAAGTGTTTGTTAGGCAAGATAACGAATCGCAAGAATTCGTCGAAGGCAAATTGGAATCCTTGCCTACTAAAAAGGGGGTTGCTGGTACGTTACACACCAGATTCTTACGTTTCATAACCTTTTAACACATTTGGTTTTGATGTTTAAGCCTTCATTATCCATATAATTGCAATAGTATTATAACTTAAAATCAAAACAACAGTCTCTAAAATCAATAATCCATGCTTAGATACCTTGCAATAACTCATCCCAGCTATTAGTTGTGATGACTTTGCGCAGTAAATCCTCCAGCTTAGACAAATCAGACACGGAGTTGATCCGTTTTCTTTGGGAAGCCTTAGGAGCGCTGAATTTAAGCTCTGCAATCATAATCAAGTTCTTCCGAGCTTCTTCAATTTTGCCCTTCTCAATTCCTTCCGTTATTCCTTGCAGCTTACCCTGCTGAATGCCCTGCTGCAATCCTTTAAGAATGCCCTCATCAAATACTCTCTGATAGGTTACTGAACCTTCCATTCCTTTCGCTCCTTTCATAATCTCCATCGCTATATCAAATTCTACTACACTTCCAAGGAAAAATAGTACCAATGCATACATATCACCCTGTTTGTCAGGAGGACACTCTTTCTCAACACGCTCTTTAATCCTGGCAACTACTTCTTTTATTTCTTCAGTGCCAACTCCAAAAAGGACGGCA
>JAJZFJ010000237.1 GCA_021805395.1 bacterium | reverse complement strand
TACCTATGACTATGTGAACAATGCTTCCATCCAAAAAGGCTCTTTCTTTACCCAGAGCGATGTTAACGGAGATGCAATGGTATGTGTTATTGGAAGAACTGTGGTTGGTAATCTGACTGGCAGCCGAAACAGTAACATGATTGGCCAGTATATCGATATCAACAGACAGCAGTTCAAAGTGGTGGGAATTCTGAATCCCAAGGGGACAGGTGCATGGGGACAAGATCAGGACGACGTAATCCTGTGCCCAATCACCACAGCAATGCAGAGAATTCTGCACAGAAACCTTACCATCGACTTCATGGCTGTTAGATGCACAACTTCAGCAATGATTCCATTAGCAGTCCAGCAGATTGCAGACTACCTGAGAGTTGAGCACCATCTGCAGCCACCCTTCCCTCAAAACGATGACTTCCAGATCCATAGTGCCACAGAGATTCTGCACAATCAGCAGAGTATCACTGGTACTATGACAACTCTGCTCTCCATAGTAGCTGTCATCTCGCTTGTGGTTGGCGGGATTGGAATTATGAACATCATGCTGGTCTCGGTTACAGAACGCACTCGCGAAATTGGAATAAGAAAAGCCATAGGTGCTACCCCACGCGATATCCTTATGCAGTTCATGATTGAATCCTCCATTATCTCCATATTGGGTGGAATTATTGGCATATGCATTGGAGTAGGAGGCGCATACATACTTGCCAACTATGGGGGATGGAATGTGATTGTTATTCCAGCCTCCATCATTGCTGCACTGTGTGTCTCAGCCGGTATTGGTATGTTCTTTGGTATCTATCCTGCCAGTAAGGCGGCTGCCCTTCACCCAATTGAGGCTCTACGGTTCGAATAGCAGGTTGATGCCGATACCCATCACTCATCTGATGATATGAGTGATGGGTATTTTAGTTACTATTCACTTTTTCATAATCTCTTACTTTTTGAATTAAGACAAATATAATTCATTAGTGTGACCTATAAACTTTCTGATCACTATTCTTTCTCACATATATTGAATGTGACGTTACTTTATATCCTTCACTTCGTCAATTATATTACTGTGCATGTTCTGAGTAATTTTAGAATCACTTCTGCACGAAATTTTGAATTGACTAACCTATGGGAATCATACAGCCCAGATAGAATTACAGGATTCCCATGCAGATATTCGCTCCATCATGCGAGAAGGAAACGAAGTGAGCCATGAATATTTTTGAAAGCATGCGAGTAGCTATAAGAGGGCTGCTGAGCAATAAAATGCGCACTATGCTCACAATGCTTGGTATCATTATAGGGGTAGGTGTCACTATTCTTGTGGTTGCAATTGGAGAGGGTGCTGCCAACCGCGTGAAGGAAACAGTTGCTGCACTCGGGACCAATCTGCTTACTGTATGGAACGGTCCTCCCAAAATGCACATTGCTCCTGCTGCTGCATTGGCATCCGCAACTGCCACAGCCACAAGCAGCAACGGGGTCCCTGCTCCTCCTACAGCCCCAAACCGGCTCACACTACAGCAGGCGGAGTTCATACAGCAGAACTTCAAGCAGACAGTGGCGGCGGTCTCTCCTATTGTTAGGGGGAACGTTCAGATCCGATATGGCAGCACTAATGCCACCACCAACATTCAGGGAGTTGAAACCACCTACCCCTTCGTGAACAATGCTCCCTGTGAAAAAGGATCCTTCTTCACCCAGAGTGATGTGGATGGTTCGGCAAAAGTATGTGTGGTTGGTGAGACGGTAGTCAACGATTTTACTGGCAGCCGCGATACGAACATGGTGGGACAATCTATATCCATCAATCACCAGGAGTTCAAAATTGATGGTATCCTTGCACCTAAAGGTACGGGGGCATGGGGTCAGGACCAGGACGACATCATCGTAATGCCAATTACAACCGCAATGCAGCGCATACTTGATCGTAACCTGACGATTGACTTCATGGGAGTGCGGTGTACAAGCCTTGCCATGATGCCGCTAGCTACACAGGAGATAGCCAGCTACCTAAGAGTAGCGCATCACCTGCAGCCACCTTTTCCAGCCAACGATGACTTTGAGATCCATAGTGCAACCCAGCTGCTTCAGAACCAGCAGAGTGTAACGGGAACAATGACAACCCTTCTCTCTATCGTAGCTGTTATCTCACTTGTGGTTGGCGGGATTGGGATCATGAACATCATGCTGGTTTCTGTTACTGAACGAACCAGGGAGATAGGAATTAGAAAGGCAATTGGTGCTACTCCAAGGGACATACTTCTCCAGTTCCTTATTGAAGCTTCCATCATCTCCATTCTCGGCGGAATAATTGGAATTGGTGTAGGAATAGGCGGAGCCGTTATTCTAGCAAACTATGGTGGATGGAATGTGATTGTTGTTCCTGCCTCTGTGGTAGCTGCCCTGGTGGTCTCAGCAGGAATAGGAATGTTCTTCGGGATCTACCCTGCAAGTAAGGCTGCTGCACTCAACCCAATCGACGCACTTCGCTTCGAATAAGTCTCAAAGGCTTCTGAATCAGTGAGGAGGATTTTCAATAACCTCCTCTCACCTCTTCTTTCAACCTGAGTCTTCCAAGCTAGTATCGTTAATTGCGATTGTACACGTTACAAACTCACATCAGATTCTATGTACAATCAATTTCAAAAATGATGCTGCTGCCATTAAACCACGCACACCTACCTGATACTTATGCAATGCAAGACATCCATTACTGATCTAACTCTATCATGTAAGCCATATATCTTCAAAACAGTTAAATAATCATTATCATGATAGCTCATATAAAAAACTCTCGCGGTTACTTTACAGCTAATAGTTCAGAAAGCTCCTTTATTGTTTTTACCACCGGTTTGCAAGAATGCTCACCTATGCCAAGAGTAAAATACCTGGCAACATGAACGTTAGATGGTAGCTAATCAAGGTCAATGCATCCCCTCTCTTAGTGTTGAGCTTTCACGCCGTGCTATAATGTAGTAGTAAAATCCGCAGCAGAAAAGGGATTGAACCCAGGTAACTATGAACCAGGATCACATTAGAAATTTTTGTATTATAGCCCATGTTGATCATGGCAAATCTACCTTGGCAGATCGATTATTAGAAGCCACTCACAGCGTCGATTCCAGAAACACCCAGGCACAGCGTCTGGACACAATGGATCTGGAAAGAGAGCGTGGAATAACCATAAAAATGACTGCTGTGCGGCTTCTCTATACAGCCAAAAATGGACAGAATTATCAGTTTAATCTAATCGATACTCCTGGGCATGTCGACTTCACCTATGAGGTCTCCCGATCACTCGCTGCGTGTGAGGGTGCTCTGTTAGTTGTTGATGCAGCTCAGGGAGTTGAAGCCCAGACATTGGCAAATGTAAACCTTGCCTATCAGAATGATCTCACACTTGTGCCTGTAATCAACAAGATTGATCTTCCATCCTCAGACCCGGACAGGGTGAAAGAGGAGATTGAAAACGTGCTGGCTCTGGATGCCTCCGATGCCATTCTGGCAAGTGCCAAGGCTGGCATAGGGATTGAGGAGATCCTGGAGGCTGTGGTGCACCGCATCCCGCCTCCCTCTGGAGATCCCACCAAACCGCTGCGTGCCCTCATCTTCGATAGCAAGTTCGATACATATATGGGCGTTGTCTGCTACATCCGTGTTGTAGATGGGTCTATTAAACCGGGCCAGCGGATGCGCTTTATGTCTAACGGCAAAGAGTTTGATGTTATTGAGGTAGGCACCTTTGGTCCCGATAGACGCGTGGGAGAAGCAATTCTTACAGGTGAGGTGGGATACGTTGCCGCCAGCATCAAAACCATTGGAGATGCGCTTGTTGGTGACACAATCACCCTGGCCGACAACCCATCCAATGAGCCGCTCACCACATACCGTGAAGCGAAGCCCATGGTGTTCTGTGGTCTATATCCGGTAGACGGAAACGACTACCCTGAACTACGAGAGGCACTCCTTAAGCTTCAGCTAAATGATGCCGCCCTCTCTTTCGAACCTGAAACCTCTGCAGCGCTGGGCTTTGGTTACCGATGCGGATTTCTCGGTCTGCTGCACATGGATGTAGTGCAGGAGAGACTGGAGCGGGAGTTTGGACTGGTTCTAATTGCTACGTCGCCGTCTGTTGTCTATCATGTATACCGCACAGACGGAACCCTTGAGAAAGTAGATAATCCTTCCCAGCTCCCCAGCCCAACAGCCATTGATCACATCGAAGAGCCCTATGTGGATGCCACAGTACTGATGCCAGATACCTATGTGGGTACGATTATGGAGTTGTGCAGGGATAGGCGTGGAGATTTTGTATCCATGGAATATCCTGCAACGGATAGGGTGATGCTGAGATATGCCATGCCAATGGGCGAGATACTAATGGACTTCTTTGACCAGCTGAAATCACGTACCCGCGGCTATGCCAGCTTCGATTATGAAGTTTCAGGTTACAAAGAGTCCAAACTGGTTAAAATCGATTTCCTAATGAATGGTGACCCGGTTGATGCTCTTTCCTTCATTACCCACAGAGATAAAGCCTACGACAGAGGCAGGCAGATTGCCGAAAAACTCAAAGAGGTCATGACCCGCCAGCAGTATGAAATACGCATTCAGGCAGCAATCGGTGGGAAGGTAATAGCAGCTGAAACAGTGAAGGCATTTCGTAAAAACGTGATTGCCAAATGTTATGGTGGAGATATTACACGTAAGAGAAAACTCCTTGAAAAGCAGAAGGAAGGCAAAAAGAGAATGAAACAGGTGGGATCTGTGGAGATCTCCCAGGAGGCATTCCTGAGCGTGCTAAAGATTGGCGGCTAACGCTTTATTATGCCCATTACTTCCTTAAGATAGCCCGTACAGGCGAAGCATCTGCACCCTGCAAAGGCAGTGGAAGCGCAATCAGTTCGTAATCGCCCTCTTCCAGTCCTTCAAGATACAGTGATTCCAGGATTGCGATTGAATTCCTGTACAAAGCATGATGGATAGGTAGATCCTTGCTTTCAAGATGATCAACCGAAGGCAGGTCCAAACCCAGTAGACGTACACCTCGAGAAGCGAGGTATGCAGGAACATCTTCATGCATTGTAGGGATAGATTCCGGGAACTTAGCCCTGTCGGACCATGCACCGGTGCGAATTAGCAGCCTCGGAGATAATCCCCTGCCTTCGAACATTTCTGGTTGTAATTCACATACTCCCTCAATATTCAGCAAAGTTGCTGCCCCGCAATACGTTTCCAGATCAACCTTCTCTATAGTCAAACCATCATCAGCAAAGTGAGATGGTGCATCGGCATGTGCGCCGTTATGAAGGCTTGTAGAGAGGCTGCTCAGGTTGGTACTATCCCCGTCGCGAATGCTCATCTGCTGCGAATATGTGAACTGCACATCCCCTGGCCATACAGCCATACCTGTGGTGAGAGGAGGTGTGATGTCGTAAATCTTCATGATTGCTCTTTATGGTATTAGTGATACCGTGTTTGTTGGGTGTATTTCTGTTTGGAGTACGCCGTGCAGGGCATTCATTGCAATAACACAATCCATATAACTATTGTACAGGGGGGCAGGTGAGAAACGGATAAGATCTGGCGGGCGGTGGTCTGCTATTACCTTATTCTGCTTCAGTATCTGACAGATATCTCTCGCCTTTGGGTGATGCACTGCAACGTGCCCCCCTCTGCGTCTATCTTCGGTTGGTGTTACAATCTCAAGTTCACATCCGCTGGAGATGGAATCAATCATTTCCATCATCATAGCTGTCATATGCAGTGATTTCGCCCTAAGTACATCTACTCCAGCTTCTGAAATCGTGTTCACCGAGCCAAGCAAAGGAGCCATGCTGAGAATGTTGGGAGTTCCTATCTGCAGCGCCCCTGCACCGTCGGCGGGGATTAGGTGAGGAAGACCCCGAAACGTAGTTCTGAAAATTTTGAAATTTTGGAGATGGGGGTCTGCGCACGGCGATCGGCGGTCGGATCCTGTATTTGGCGAAGGGAACGC
>JAJZFJ010000253.1 GCA_021805395.1 bacterium | reverse complement strand
ATCCCGCGGTGTTTGCTTAACAGCAAAGCAGACGTTTTATGAGGTGTTCACTTTCGACCGGAATCGGTGTTCATTTTCAAACGGAATCGGTGTTCACTTTCGAACGGAATATGCAGGCGCCAGTCCGACAATAACAATTCCGAAAGGAAAATGGAGACAACTCTATACTAAAATACTCTTATCATGTGGCATACATCCACATTTTAGGCAACCAATTTGGATTGCATTCGATCAATATGCTATCGATGTTAGTAATTGTATATCACCTCATTCGTACGTTCTAAAACAAAATGATTTTCAGAACATAAAGTACCTCCTTCATTATCATTGTGATGTAAATACTTTAGAAGATGGTCGATCATTATTGTCTAGAGCAGTAAATCTAAATGATTACTCCTTAGTATTATTATTGTTGAAAAATAATGCTAATACAAATATTACTGATCCGAAAAATTGTAATTTTACTCCACTTAGTGCGGCAGTTGCTATTAACAGTAACAAAATCACAGATGCTTTATTGAAATCAGGTGCTGACCCTAATATCGCAAACAATTTCGGTGATGATCCAATAAATTTGTCGATACAAAATATGAATCTCTATGAATTAAAAGAATTATTACAACATAATGCCAACCCTAATATTGAAAATTACGATGGTAATGCTCTTAATAATCTCCATGTGCAGAGGTATATCATGTTAAACGCTCTGCACAAAATTCCACATAAATATATATTGTTTTTCAAAAATGCTAAACGCTTAATCAAAAAATATGGTGGTGTAGACTATCACAAAAAAATATAAGGGTCTATGAGCTTTTGTGTGGGTAGACCTCTAATTTACCTAAGAAGAATAGAATTGCAATACGAAAATTCTTAAATTTCCTAAAGCCTCTTGCATTTGCTTTAATCAATTGAATTTGACTATTCAAGGATTCAACTATTCCATTATTCACTCTATGGTAAATGTAGGCTAACATTCCTTCCATGTGAGTATGAAGCATATTTGCAACTTTCGTCAGATAGACATTACCCAAAGCAAGTGCAGCTGTATACCATCTCTTAAAGAACTCATTGGCTCCATACTTTGTATGGTTGTCATAGAACTGTCTCAAATTGTCCTTGAAAGCCCATACTTTTGCAGTATCTAATTCTAAACCACATAGCTCGACAAACGTAAGATTTTGACTTTCTGTTAGATTGTCCTGCGATTTTAGCCATAGATATTTAGACCTTGATAAAGTTGTGTCATGCTTTTTAGTCAAAGCTTTGTGTTCACTTCTTCTTGTTTTATCTACTGCATCATTCAGATACGCAACCACATGAAAGCGATCATAGGCTTTAGCTACATTAGGAAGAACTTCCTTGGTGGCTGATTCGAATGCCGGCCACATATCCATCGATACTGAGAGAACTTGATCTCGTTGTTTACTATTTAAAGTACTTTCAAGTAGGGTTTTAGATGCTTCTAAAGTGCGATCCTGGACTACCTCAAGTACGCATTTTGCGTCGGGATCACTCAGGATTGTTACATACTGATGCCCTTTTTGAAAGCTCTTTTCATCCATACTCAAATGCTTGCAGACCTGGTCAGAATCATGACGTAATAATCCACGAGAGACTGAACGATGCATAATATCATGAATTTGGGAAGCACTTGTACTTAATAGTTGTGCAGCCTGAGATTGAACTTATGTCGCATATAAGACGCTAATGGCGAATGCTTCAAAGCGAGATGTAAAACGTGAGTTGGGTTCACTCCATGCTACTGAAACAGTTTGCACATTGTGTTCAGTGCAATGGATACGAGGTAGTTTAGCGACAATATAGGTTTTATACTGACAGGTATCAAAATAGCGCCATCTACGGGGCTGGCGATGATCATAGATTGGACATGGTTTCTGACATTTAGGACATTTCCATTGGAAGCCTTCTAAATCAGCATCGATAAAGACAAGGATTTCTTCCTCATCTTTATTCAATTCTATATGAGTCACATGCCAAGGAATAGGTAGTTCAAAGATTTCAGCGTATAGTTGTGTATCGTTCATAGTAGTTAGATTGAGACACAAGAAATGCCCTACCCACATTATTTCTTATAGACCCAAAAAAATTAAACCAACAAGTTGGATATAACCCAGAACGCCTTTCAGTGTTCAACACCGGAGATATAATTTTAGATACCAAAATGGGTGGCAGGTTCAATCATGGATCGCTTCTTTACTATTCTACTTCGAACAATCTACTTACCGTTCTGCTGCCCTTCAGACAGTAGAGTGAAAACAGTGGTAGACTTCTAAGCTAGAGTCATTTTACGCCTAGAAAAATTGAGCCACTTTCGAGTCAGCATTAACTCTTCAGTCTCCTTCGCACTGTTCTGTACCGGAGGGGATGAATCCCCTCCCTGGGTCGACAGCACCCGCCTGCGCGGGTGGGCAGAGTGCGACCGATTACAATGTGGGATTTGGTGCTTTGCGTTGACTAGAAGCCGACCAGTCGACGTTGTAAAGTATGCAGTCATTCACATCTCGTCCGCGCTGGCGGACGTTTAGTCCGCCTGCGACCGGTTTTAACCGGTCGTGGCACAGGCGAGTTGCTTATATTCAGCATTGTTAGAAAACGGTATCACGAGGCACACTGTCTCCCCCTCCTTCAGCATGCAGCAGCATGCGCCCGGAGGAGGGGGGATGGCGCAGCCCGGGGGGTGGAGTCGCATTTGTGCACGGCACTGAAGTACCGTGCTGAAATCCCAAAGCCCATCTGCGCGGGCTAGATGCGAAAGACTGATTTCTCTGTTCGTTACTGCTGAGAGGCTGTATGTACCGCTGCCTTGCCTTCGGCACCTCTCCCCGCGCTGTTGGCACGAGCCTGCGGTCGTCATTCGCTAGCGCTCATTAAGGGAGAGTAAAATCGCGAGTTGGTAGGTGTGAATATGGTATTCTCACGGCTGCACTGCACTGGACGGGTTGCGGTCCACCTTTGCCCGATCACACAATCTGCGCGGGTGTCGGTACGCATTGCTTTGAAGTAGTGATTTCCGCAATGGAGTAACGTTACCCTTAACAAATTCACCGCACTGCTTACAGTGTCGGCATTTCGTCCACGTAGGTGGACGTGATTGGGCAGGCATTGGCTTCAACCCATGCGAGCAAGAAAAGGCAATTGACATTGTCTGACCCAAGATAACAGTATATTCGAAATTTCGAATATACTTAAGAATATGGTATTCTGTATCAGTATTATCTCAATCCACTCAAAGAGATCCTAAAATATGCAGAATGCATTGCGCAAGTTTAAAGCAGAGATATTCCAGGCACTTTCTCATCCAACACGCATAGCAATTGTTGAGATGCTGAGAGAGGGTGAAGTTTCTGCTGGCACTTTATATGAAAACCTGGGTTTAGAGCAGGCAAATGCATCCCAGCATCTGGCAGTGTTGAGAGCTAAGCAGGTAGTAGTGAACAGAAAAGAAGGCAACCAGGTCTATTACTCCCTGAGAAGCCTTTTACTGGTTGATGTACTGGATACTATGCGCCAATATTTTGAGATTCAGCTTGCTGAGAATTTGGGTTTGCTGGATGAGATAAGACAAGAGGCAGCAATATCTGGTGAAGAAGGGAGTTAGCACCAAATGCTGGTTTCCTCACATTATATATATGCTCTCTCCTTTTTATGCTGGATAGTAGTCCTGGTATTTGCTCCTTTCGCGGCTAAACATGCAAACCCAAGGCTATGGAGTGCTCTCATAGGTGTTGGGGCATTCATTCTGCTGGCAGCTTCTCTCACCCATTTTAGATATCACGCAGCGAATATTGCTCTTCCACTGCCTCTTTACCTGGGTCAGGTAGGATTTATGATACACATGGACCCTCTTGCAAGGTGGTTCCTCATTGCAATAGCCATTGTGTCTGGCGCTGTATCTTTCTACCTGCCATCGTATATGGATCATTTAAAAGACCGATCAGACATGCGCGTCTTTTGGGCAGCCCTTCCTCTTCTACTCCTGAGCATGTGCGCTGTAACACTTGCTGCCAATGTCCAATCGTTCCTGGTTGCATGGGAGCTTATGTCGCTGAGTTCATGTGTACTCGTTGCCACCAGTCACTATCAATCCACAACACGACAGGCTGCTCTTATCTATCTTGGCGCAACTCGCGTAGGTACAGCATTTCTTGCTGGTGGCTTTCTGTGGGCACACGCGCTTGCAGGAAGCTGGACTTTCCAGCAGTGGCATCTCACTGGCAGCGCCGCCCTTGGACCCGGCATCCTTATTTTAACCGGTCTGGGTGTGAAGGCTGGAATGTGGCCATTCCACCTCTGGCTACCCATTGCGCATCCTGCTGCACCCTCACCAGTATCTGCATTGATGAGTGGAGTGATGGTGAAAATAGCACTCTATATGATGATTAGGCTGTTCCTTATTTCTCCCGCCTTTCATAACATCGATTTTGGGTATACGCTTCTCATCCTTGGGTCCATCTCTGCAGTTTGGGGAGTGTTATTTGCACTGCTTCAGGAAGATATGAAGCGGATTCTTGCTTACTCAACCGTGGAGAATGTGGGATTGATACTGATAGGAATTGGCGGAGCTATCAGTGCAAGCTGCCTGGGATTGGCTGCACAGGCTCAACTTGCTGCATCTGCTGCCCTGTTTCTGATAATGAGCCATGCACTCTACAAATCGCTGCTCTTCCTGGGGGCGGGATCTATTGACTACTCAACTCATACTCTAAATCTGGGCAGATTAGGGGGGCTGGCAAAGCGTATGCCTGCTACCTTTGGATTAATGCTGATGGGCTCCGCTGCCATCTGTGGCCTGCCTCCATTGAATGGGTTTGCCAGTGAGTGGCTGTTATATCAGGCATCGCTTAAGGTAGCGATTGGTGTTGGAATCCCACTGCTTCGTTTTTGTGGTCTGCTGATGGTTGGCTGGATATCGCTAGTAGGTACATTGGCAGCAGCGTGTTTTATAAGGCTGCTGGGTGTCGCATTTCTTGGGCGTCCCCGTTACTCTGATGCAGAAAATGCAGTCGAGATTGGAAGAGGTATGATCACTGCGAAGTTGATTCTAGGACTGGGTTGTGTTGGGATGGGGCTGCTGGTTCCGCAGGTGCTCACTCAGATCCAGTGCATAGTGGTGGGATTAGCGCCTGCTCAGCAGTCGTTATCGTCCGTGTGGAATTTGCCGATAAGCACCATTGTAATCTTGTTAATCATACTCATCATGTGTGGTGTACTCTGGATGGAGCAGGCTGCTAGAAAAATGCCGGTAAAAACATACATCACCTGGGAATGTGGGTTTGGAGATCTGACATCACGTATGCAGATTACAGCTGCGAGCTTCTCTCAGCCAATTGCTCGCATGTTTGGTGGGCTGTATCACTATGCAATTCAACTGCATATAGAAGGTGCTGACAGGAGGCTCTTTCCTGAAAAAGTGCGCTCTGAATCGACTTCAGTATCCATACTGGAATCCAGAGTTTATAGACCAATTATTCGCTTAGTCAATCGTGCGGGAGACCTTGTTTTAAAACTTCAGGCGGGTAGCATACATATCTATTTATTGATGATGTTCGCCACTCTACTTCTTCTTTTAGTGGTTGTGGGTCAAACAAAATGACACACTCATCTCCCATTGTTTTACTTGTGTACTGTATTCATATTCTGCTTCTGCCACTGTTGTTGGTGGGTATTATCCGCAGCACAAAGGCTCGTCTCCAGAACAGGAGGGGGCCCTCGGTATTGCAGCCGTTTTGGGATATTTTCAAGCAGATTCGCAAAGGTGAAACGGTGAGTGATACCACCACATGGCTGTTCCGGCTTACACCCGTTGTCAATCTGGCAATTTTAGTAACCGTATCGCTCATGGTGCCCTGGTTAGGACTTCCGTCACCAGTTCAAGGCGATCTGTTTCTGGTTATCTACTTACTTGTGATGGGCAAATTTTTAGCAAGTCTGTCTTCACTCGATGCTGGTTCAGCGTTTGGAGCATTGGGAGCCAGCAGAGAAG
>JAJZFJ010000254.1 GCA_021805395.1 bacterium | reverse complement strand
TTATGCTATACTTCCAAATAGTCTGAAAATAGATGGAGGATATAAGTTGCTGACAGATGCAGAGATGAATCGTGTGGAAGACATAAAAGCGAGATTTAATCAACCACGAATCATTCAATACATTCCTGAAAGTCATATGAAAGATCTCAACATTCGTATAGGTCTAACCATCAATTCTGAATCATTAATTTACTCTGTGACTGAGTCTAATCAGATTGTTTAATATCATGCAAATTTGTTAATTGAATTAATCATATAGATAGAATATTTATCACCGATTGATTTAGTGTCGGGTTTTTGTATATAATAATGTCGGGTATTTACAAGGAGATCGGAATGAGTGTTCAAACATTACAACAAAAAGTAGCTGCAAGGATAGCTGAGAACAAGGATGAGGTGTTCCTGACCAGAGAGTTTTCCGATTTAGGTGGCGAAGATCAGGTGATTAGAGCGCTGCGTGGTCTGGTGCGAGAAGGCAAGATTGTGCGTCTCGGCTACGGAGTATATGGTCGAGCAGTAATTTCCAGTCTGTCTGGACAGCCTATTCTTTCCAGTCCATCAGGATTTAGTGGTGTGAGCCGTCAAGCACTTACAAAACTTGGAGTGGAATGGGAGCCTACAGAAGCGGAGAAATTGTACAATGCTGATCTATCTACACAAATACCTGTAAACCCAGCTGTACGCATCAAAGGTAGATTCTCACGCCGTCTTCGTTACCGCAATTCGGAACTTATAATTGAACATTGAGTTGTCATTGCAGGAACTCCTGGAGGTTCAAGCTCATTTCGACTTACCTAGCCCCGTCCTAGTCGAAAAGGATTATTTTGTTACCAAAGCACTCGCCGCGATAACATCGGCAGATACAAAACCATTTCGTTTGGTTCTTAGCGGTGGAACATCTCTGTGTCGGGCTTATAAACTTATTCATCGTATGTCTGAAGATATCGACTTGAAAATAGTCGGAATAGATGAACCTAGACGTCCCGAGCTACGCCATCTACGTAACCTCATTACTCAGGCACTCCTGGATGCAGGATTTGTTTTTGATCCAACTAATAAACTGCATCGAGAATCTTTCAATGAGAGTCGATACACACTTTTCCGTTTACCCTATACACATATTTTACAAGGAGATGGAGTTTTAAGGCCAGAAATAAAGATGGAAGTTTCGGTCTGGCCGCTACACTATCCATCTGTTGCTCTATCTTTAAGTTCATTCGTTGCAGATGCTTTTGGTCGAAATGCTGAAGTGGTCAGTATAGATTGTGTTTCGGTAACACAGACTGCAGCAGAAAAGTTTGTTGCCCTGACAAGGCGAGCCGCAATGGAGATCTCCAATGAAAATACAGTTCGAGATTTGTCACTCATCCGACATATCTACGATTTACATATAATCCGATCACATTATAAGATGGAAGAAGTAGCCAAAGTGGCAAGAATCATCATGAAACAGGATGCCAAGATTTTTGGTAATCAGTCTTCTTCTTATCATGACAATCCCCAGAGCGAGACACGAATGGCCATTTCAGCAATCGAAACTGATCCCCATTATTCCAAAAGCTTTGATGTTTTTCAACGATATATGGTCTATGGAGAATCAATTGATTATGCTGTATGTCTTACCACACTCAAGGAATTATCAACTTATATAATCTAGTCTTTTCCCAATCACTTACTTAATCAGTTCTATCCGCTATCTTAATATTTACAAATCTATTGGTTATATATTTATGAGGATCTACAGGTGTTATGTTTAATTATCAAGATTTCAAACCGTTATCATTTCATACACAAATTTGCAATAAATACAGCATACATATCTAAGCTCAGTTCTAAAGAGTTCGTCTGTACTGTTTGCCATCGCCATCACCTGATCTTCCAGGCTCTCCCTCAGACCCCATATCGTCTGGCAATCAAATGTTTTTCTAATACTCAACTTTCTATACTTGTCACCCTATTTCCTTCAGATACTTCCAAGCACATGAAATCTCGTCTCCCATCCAGTCTGCAAGTTATGCTATACTTCCAAATAGTCTGAAAATAGATGGAGGATATAAGTTGCTGACAGATGCAGAGATGAATCGTGTGGAAGACATAAAAGCGAGATTTAAAACAATTTATGGCTCGGATCCAGCCATGGTTCTCAGGGCACCTGGTAGAGTAAATCTCATCGGTGAGCATACCGACTATAACGATGGATTTGTCCTTCCTGCTGCAATAGAGCGTTCAGTACTTATAGCTGCCTCACACCGTTCCGACAGAATTGTTAACGGCTTTGCAGCCAACTATAACCGATCAACAAACTTCTCACTAGACAAGCTGGAGCATGCCACTGAAACATCAGACAGATGGTCGAACTATATGCGTGCCATGGCATGGACACTTACGGGTGAAGGAATGAGATTACAGGGTGTGAATCTCGTAGTTGCAGGAGATGTACCTCTGGGTTCGGGCCTTTCATCATCTGCAGCAATGCTCGTTGCATGTGGCCTGCTGTTTAGTGAAGCAGCAGGAAGCAGGCTGGATCCAGTACGTCTTGCTCTTCTCGCACAGAAAGCTGAAAGAGAGTTTGTGGGCGTGAATGTGGGAATAATGGATCAGTATATCTCGGCATTGGGAAAACAGCATAACGCTCTCCTTATAGATACACGCTCGTTAACTTACAAAGCCGTTCCACTTCCTTCACAGGGAGTGTCGATTGTGATTGCAGACACAAATAAACGCCGAGGACTGGTTGAATCTGAATACAATACACGCAGAAGTGAGTGTGAACAGGCTGTCTCCATTCTGAAGAGATTTCTTCCTTCAATCACCGCACTTAGAGATGTGAGCGTTGAGGAATTCAAGCAGTATGAGCAAGAGCTGCCTGAACCTGTTCGCAGCAGGGCAAGACATGTGATAACGGAAGATGCACGCACTCTACAGATGGCTGATGCCCTGAGCAAGGGGGATATTGAGCTTTGTGGAAAACTTATGAATGAGTCTCATGAGAGCCTCCGGCAAGACTATGCTGTTAGCTGTAAGGAGCTGGACAGCCTTGTGGAAGCGGCACGAAGTATCCCGGGTGTGTACGGTGCGAGAATGACAGGAGCGGGCTTTGGCGGCTGTACCGTGAGTCTGGTTGCTGATGAGGCTGTGCCAGATTTTGAGGAAAGGGTTCCCAAGCTGTATAAAAACGCAACCGGTCTGGATGCCTCCCTCCTTTTCACGGGAGCCGCAGAAGGTGCTGGCAGACTGTTGTGAATTCTGCTTGCCTGACTGTGATGCATCTGGGACGAATGAACTATCAGGACGCCTGGCAGATACAGAAAGATGCCGTTGCAGCCCGTCAGAATGATGAGATTCCCGATACACTCCTGCTGCTGGAGCACCCTCCAACCATCACATTCGGCAAAAGTGCAAAACGAGAACACCTCATAGCTACCGAAACCGAGTTGAGCGCTTTGGGGGTACAGATAGTGCAAAGCGATCGCGGTGGCGATGTCACATTGCATCTGCCCGGACAGCTTGTCGGTTATCCCATCGTTCATCTGCAGCAAGCTCCAAACAGTCCAGATTTACATGGCTATATGCGAAGACTCGAGGAGTCACTTATACGCACAATCGCCAAACTGGGCATAACTGCAGACCGGTTTATAGGACATACTGGTGTCTGGCTAGGTATGGATACACCAACTCCCGTAAAAGTGGCGGCGATGGGTGTGCGTGTGAGCCGCTATGTTACAATGCATGGATTTGCCCTGAATGTGTGTCCTGACCTCAGCCTCTTCGATCTCATCGTGCCGTGTGGCATCCACGAATATGGTGTAACATCACTTTCAGCATTCACTGGTGATCGTTATACCGTCGCAGAACTGGTTCCCGATGTTGTACATTTCTTTGCCGAGGTATCAGGATATAGCCATGTAAATGAGCATTATGAAACCGTCTCACACCCTCGCTAGATTCCGATTGAAACCGGCACCCGGTATATGTTCATATATATTCTGTATCAAGGTCCCCCCTCCCCTAACTTCTTGCTAATCTAGGATATGTTGACGACGTGAGATGTATGCGTGAGCTATCAATAGTTTGTAGCTTCGCCAGCTTTTAACCTCTACCCGCCCCTCTGCTTGCCACACGCAACGCTTGCTAAGGGAGGGCTAAGAGAGTGAGTTGGCAGGTGTTAGGTTTTGTTGAATACGGCTGTGCGGGTCGGGTTAGAACCCGCCTATGCCCAATCATCCCCCCGTCTGCGCGTGTGACCAATGCGAATTGCTTTGCAATCAGGATTTCAACAATGGGATAACGTTCAACATATCAAATTCACCGTATAGCTAACACTAACGGCATTTCGTCCACGTCGGCTGAAGATTAGCTCACCAGCGTCCTGTTTAAATCTGTCATGGCAGATTCATGCACTGGCTCCATCATTTCAGAGGCTTACGTATTCCGCGTCCTCGCATGCAAAGCGGGCACAGTCTTTGCAGTTCGAATCGTAGCAGGTACTCTTTGTAAGAGATGATAGAGTGAGGGCAATCCGAGGTGTAAGAGTGTGTATAGGCAGGTCTTTTAACTATGTCTGCTGCTTCTGTGGGATAGTCATTCCATATCATAAACAATGCATGCCATCCACCCATTGATCCCCATTCACATAAGAGGATAGTGATTATTTCCTCTATAACATCTTATTCACCCACAAAGTTTCCTATATAGTAAGCAAAGTAGTCGCATGTTCTGATCTGACAAATTGCAAAGGAGATACTATTCGACATCACTTGACAAATCTAAGCTAACAATTTATAATTGCACCATTCATTCAATTGAAAGCAATTTGTAGAAGTTCAGATAGCATTACATGAAACCTACAGATGATTATAAATTGAAATTGTGTATCTCACTAACATGAACGGAAATTATTCTGATTAACCTGTCTTATTTGAAAGTACATTCATTTTGAAAAGACATGTGATTGTTTTGTGATAATCTCGTGACAATCTTTAAGGTAAATCAACCTGCATACATTACTGTAATTGTCACAAAGTACGAAAGTTGAAAACTGTGATGATATATTCGTATTCAATCCAATGAATATATCAATAACCATACTGAAAATGATCAAAAGGTGAAATTAAATGGTAGTTTATCTTCCCGCACCAGTTTTCTGGACAGTTATGATAGTAGGAACATTGTTACTTATCTACCGAATTCTCATTTTGCTAATATTTCCGGAAAAACGGGGAGATAAAGTTCCTCCCGATGGGGAGCACACAATCCTGTACCGAAATAACTATTGAGCTGGAAGATACAAAGTGGAATCAGTTTATGGTGAACCAAGATGTAAACGAATTCTTCAGTTAACAGTGACGAACGATGAGATTTGGACCACTTTTGCACCGCCCTACACCATTCTTGCAGATGTTTTGCAATTTAGACATCGAATACTTAAAAGTCAAATAATATCTATCACCGAAGGCAAAAAACGGTTACTTAATCAGAGTATTGTCATTAAATACAAGCGTAAAGACGGCAAGATAGCTTGGTTAACTCTCTATCCGTATGAGTATGAGAAGTTTAAAGAGGCTCTTGATGCTACGGTGGAAGCTCCACCAGTTTTAATATAGACGATTACGATGATATCTTCACGAAGGTTGTTCACTAATAATCACATTTAAGAGTTTGAAAGTACTTGCTGCTGAAAGTGCCACATCTCTACTAATGAGCGCGGTGAAGATTAGGATGAGAAGTCGGCATTTCAGTGCCGTGCGGTAACCCGTACCACCTAACGCATTGCCCTCTCCCCGTGAGTTGCAGCGAACGACCGGGAGAGGAAAGTCCGCAGGACAGGGTAAGGACCTGCACGAACACTATTTCGCAGGATTGTACCGTTACCACTTCCCAATTCGCGCTCCCACCCTCCCTTAATGAGCGCAAGCGAATGGCGAGGGAAGGGCCGCGACGCAGGCGTGGGGAGAGGTAGAAGCGGCTGGCGTCACCGTAAACCGCCCGGATTTGCGGCAATGCCTAAAGACATTGCCTGGCAATCACAAGCCCCCTGAAGGGGGCTGCACT
>JAJZFJ010000264.1 GCA_021805395.1 bacterium | reverse complement strand
CTTCACGACGTAAAAGGGCACCTAACTGACCATGCACTGTGCACTTGTCTGCTTCAGAAATAATGCGCAATTTATCAGCTACAGTAAAACGACGTCGTGCTGCACGTACTTTTACTTGGGGATCAGGATGATCATTGTTAATAGTCTGAGGACATACAGTTTGTGTCGTATCTTCCATATATGGACTCAGATCAGATATAGTATTGTTTAGTAATTTACTCACTTCGATGTTCCTTGGATGCCCTATTAGTTATATAGATGGTTTGAATAGTGTCTCATTCAATTATGACACCTAGGGCAGGATAGATGAGGTGAGAATGGGAATTCCTGTTTAATGCTTGCCCAGAGGCGAGTGGTAAACAATAAAAATATACAGAGAAATCGAAAATAAGAACTGGGAATCAAAAACGCCTCATTCATCACACTAATAGAATGAGGCGTTTAATAACTCTTTCGAGCATAGATGGCGTCAAGTTTAGAAATCTGGAATCATGCATGCACTTAGCTTACAACATATTCCCTGTGAACTTCCAACTTTCTAGTGGGCTATAACCTGACGTTTCCGTCTTCGCAGTGAGATTGAACCCAAGCCCAGCATCGCAATCAAACCTGATACAGAAGACAGTTCAGGAACTGGAGGAGGCGATGTGTATCCATTGATGGTAACGGGTGCATTTAGAAAGTTGGGATCGTTGCTTGCTCCCTGAAATACAGAGTAGAAAGCTCCGATATCCAGATCGGCAGAACCTGGTTGATGTTCGAGCAGGAAGCTCTCATACCCATTGGAGGATGAACCTGAAATACTCCATGGCACATAGGGTTTTCCTGTTTGAGGGTTAATTTCCTGATTGCCGTTTGGAGAGTTTCCGTTGTACGCATTGAGATCAATCGTACCTTGATATTTAAAAGTGATTTTAATTGCTGCCACATTAATTGTGGCGTTATTGCCAAAAGGCACATCTCCAACAACCTGTAATCCATAGTTTGCATTACCGGAAGGTACAAATGTGGATCCGGTTATGGGATCTCCATTGTCTGTTTTGGAATATAATTGCAAAGATGTAATAGTAAGTACCGATGGATCCAGAGTTGTAGGCATGTAGAAGTTGATGGAGGCAGATCCAGATTTACCACCAGCAAGGGATAATGCACTGGCTGGCAAGCTCAAAGCAACTATCGAAACCAGCATAATAGATTTATTAAAATTCATTCGCATTCAAATTTCCTCAGTACCACGGAAGAATAAGTGATACATATCACAGATTTATGTTATCACTAAAATAGTATGCAAATACTATGCCAAACTTCTGAAACTCTATGCAATAAAGGTCATAATAATGAAGATACGCGCATTATTACCTGTGATAATATGGTATCTTCTGGCATTTTTTCGAGGTCTCCAAATTCGGCATCCTGACTTTCCAAAGGGAACTCTATAGATGATGCCAACGAGCTTCTATCCACTGGTGAAAGATTGGAGGAGAAACTGTCTGCGATAACTTTGTACACAAAATAGGCTGCCTTGTATTTATTGAGAACAAGAAGTGTGTCCATAAGGGATTTCAATATTCTGAAGGATATAATGATATTGCCACCACTCTCTAATTCAGATATTTCCAAAGCCTCCTTTATCTTGTTCAATCCATCAGTTAAATTCCCTCTCAGGAATAGCAGTCTGCCCTCAGCAGCAATACTTGGCGCAAGAGTCCATGTGTAGTTTATTTCACGCGATAATGTAATAGAGGCAGATATCCACTCATCTGCCTTGTCTAGTTCATTCATTTCAATGTAAGCAGTTCCCAGGTTAGTGTAGCACAGTGCGATTCCGTTGCGCATCCCCATCTGTTTATAGATTTCAAGTGCCTCATGAAATCTCACTATCGCTTCTTCATACCGTTTTTGGACCTGATAACTTTCTCCCAGGTTGGAGATCGCATCTGCATATGCTCTGGCATTATCAGACTTTTTATGAACAGCTATCGCTTCTTCGAGGTATTTATTTGCTTTAGCAAAATCTTCCTGTTCACTGTATAGCACGCCAAGATTTGCCAGAATAGCTCCCTTGTATTTATCTATGTTGTGGGTTTCGGAAATCCGCATTGCCTCTTCGTATTTTTCGGCAGCAGAAACCAGATCGCGTTCAGCCCAGTAAATGTTAGCGATGTTATTGATGAGGGAGATGGTTCGTTCGAAATTTCCCGCCTCAATGCTTATCGCAAGTCCTTCGGAATAGTACTTTCTTGCACCAGAAAGATCAGAGCGCTGCCAGGCAAGTCGTCCTCTCTGATTTAACAACTGAATAAGATTTACAGTGCTGCCGGTTTCTCTTGCAGCCACCTCTGCCAATTCAAGTCGAGTATCGCCTTCGAGAAACCTCCCCTGAATTAGGAAATAGCGTGCCAGATCCAAACCGTATTCAATAACAAGCTCCTGCTTACCAGCAGCACAAGCCCAATCCATTCCAGCAAGCAGATTACCAATGTCGGTTTGCATGCCATGCAAAGCAGACTGTTGCGCCTCGCCAAATTGGTCGATTGCTCTATTCCAGCTTTTTGCTTTGTTCTCATAATGTTCTGAATGAGCAAGATGTATTTGATCATCCTCTCCTTCCTCTACGAGCTTCTGAAGCCCATATTGTCGAACACTCTGGAGGAGTCTGTAGCGACTCATGGATGTGGAATCGTCGAATACAACCAGGCTCTTGTCTACAAGCGAGGTTAACAGATCTACTATATCCCATGAATCAATATCATCACAGGCACAAATGGTTTCTGCATCCTCAAGGTACCAACCACCAGCAAATACAGATAGTCTGTTTAGAAGTTTTTTTTCTGTATAAGTTAAAAGGTTATAACTCCAGTCTATCAACGCACGAAGAGTTTGTTGTCGGGGCAGGGAGTTTTTGTTGCCGCCTGTTAATATCCTGAACCGATCTGACAGTCTGACACTTAACTGATCAATTGACATAGCTCTCACGCGCGCAGCAGCCAGTTCTATTGCAAAGGGAATACCATCCAGGTTTCGGCAAATCTCAGCAATTGCATTTGCCTGCGTATCTGTATAAGTAAAATTGGGCTGAGTAGATCTAACACGCTCGAGGAAAAGCTTTGGTGCTTCAAATTTTTCCAGGTCACTTGCAAGGAGTAAAGTATTTTCTGATGGCAGACTTAAAGAAGGTATTCTGAACAGCTTTTCGCCAGATATTCCGAGTGCCTCTCTACTGTTGGCGAGTATTTTGATGGATGGACATGCTCTCAGAAGCAGATTAATTACCCTGGCACATTCAGAAATAAGGTGCTCGCAGTTATCAATAATTAGTAGCAGCTGCTTGTTAGCCAAAGCACTCAGTATAGAGTTTTGAAGGGTGGTATCACTCTCTTCCTTGATCTGCAGCGTTGCAGCGATAAGATTTAGCACATGTCTCTCATCTGAATGAGGAGCCAGTTCGATGAGCCAGACACCATCCTGAAATTGATCCACTATCTCTACTGCTGTCTGAAGGCACAATCTAGATTTTCCTACGCCTCCTGTTCCCACAACTGTACACATTCTGGAGGAACGAAGGATAGACTGGAGGGTGGCTATATCACCCTCTCTGCCAATGAAAGACGAGATTTGCGAAGGAAGATTGTTTTGTCGGATATTAAGAGAATTAAGTGGAGGAAACTCGTCCTGCAACCCAGGATGACAAACCTGCCAAACCTGCTCCGGCTGCTGAAGATCTTTAAGGCGATGTACGCCTAAATTTTTAAGCGTGATCTCTTTTGGAAGATAGTTATGAATCATCTCCCTCGTTGAGTCAGATAGGATGATCTGACGTCCATGGGCAGTTGCTCTTAGTCGAGCACACCGGTTCACCACTGGTCCGTAATAGTCTTTATCCCTGTACTCAGCACCACCAGTATGAATTGCCATACGCACTGACAGTTCAATATTCCCTGGCCATGGGAATTCTGCGAGAGCAATTTGGAGTTGCGAGGCTGCATGAACCGCATTAACGGGAGACTGAAACACTGCAAAAACACTATCACCTTCACCGCGGCTCTTGATTACTTCCCCAGAATTTGCACTGATTATCTCGTAAAAAATTCTGTCATGCTCTTTTATTACCGAGTGCATATGCTCCGGATACTGTTCCCACAAACGTGTGCTTCCCACAACATCAGACATAACAAAGGTAGCTACTGATGTTGATGCACCGCTTTGTTCGATTGTATCCGCGGGGATCTCACTCATGAATAATCTCTATTTCTCAAACCAAATCCATACAATGAGCATCTGCACTTATGAATTCGTTTCAAAAGGATACTGTCTTTATGATACTACACTTATAATACGCTTTCACAACCGATATTCGTAAGGCTCATTCAATCATAACAAATTGAACCCGATATCATAGGCAGACGTACAGTATTACTAGATATCAGCTTAGAGGTGTACATGAGTTCATTTGTATCAACTAATCCCAGAACTGGTGAAACTGAAGGTTCATATCCTGTAAGCAATGAGCAAGATGTGTATTTTGCAGTACAACGTTCGAAGGATATCCAGGAGGATTGGGGATCTGACCTTGATGCAAGACTCAATAAACTGGAGCATTTTCAAACATATTTCATTCTGGAAGCAGATAACATTGCTAAAACTGTATGCGAGGAGATAGGGAAGCCTGCCCAGGAAGCATATGGGGCTGAAATCCTTCCCGTTTGTAAGGCCATCTCATGGCTGCTTAAAACTGGCAGACGTCATCTTAAACCAAAGCGTTTGCACAATCTCCGAAATATATACGAAATACCTGTGCCGCTAGGTGTTGTCGGGATCATAGGTACATGGAACTACCCCATACTTTTAGATTTGATTCCAATGCTGTGGGCATTGATAGCAGGAAATACAGTTGTATGGAAACCTTCTCCACTTGCAACAAAATGTGCTAAGGTTATCATAAACCTCCTTCAGAAGGCTAATTTGCCTGTACAGATGATAACAGGGGATGCCAGTACGGGGGAACAGTTATGTCGTGCCAGCATTGACAAACTCGCATTCACAGGAAGTGCTGCCACAGGCAGAGCCATTATGCGCGAACTCGCTCTGAACGGAACACCCTGCGTAATGGAGCTATCTG
Organism: bacterium; assembly: GCA_021805395.1. Lineage (GTDB taxonomy): Bacteria > Armatimonadota > Chthonomonadetes > Chthonomonadales > Chthonomonadaceae > JAJZFJ01. The sequence continues at coordinate 19,459 of JAJZFJ010000264.1, read as the reverse complement.
GCAACGACGCTATGATTGTATGCGATGATGCAGATATAGAGGAAGCTTCCTCTGCAGCTGTTTGGGCCAGGTGTTCGAATGCTGGACAGAGCTGTGTGGCTCCGCAAAGGATATATGTGGCGAGTTCTGTGGCAGATAAGTTTGTGAAAGCCTGTGAAAGAAAAATCAGGTCACTTCGTCCAGGTACAGATTATGGACCACTTCGAAGCGAGACATTTGCCTTACGTATGGACGAAATCCTGACAGAAGCTGTTCAGCAGGGGGCATGTTTCGCATCAGATTGCAAGTGTGAGGAGAGTACGAAAGGCTTCTGGCGAAATCCAGCTCTCCTCACAAACTGCACGGAAACAATGCGCGTTATGCAGGAAGATCTTTTTGCTCCTGTCGTTGCAGTGAGCACTTTTCAGGATAACGCAAAAGTTGTGGATTTTATTAACAAATCTTCACTAGCCCTCTCAGCCACTATATGGACAACTGACTTAGCGAAAGGGAAGGCAATTGCATCCAGACTACACGTTGGTATGGTTGGGATTAACCAGGAAGCTCAACTGATTGCAGCTGACTGTAGAATACCATTTGGAGGCATGAGAGGGAGTGGTTTTGGAACGGTGCATGGAGTTAGAGGGCTGGATGAGTGGGTGAAATGGAAGGTGATATCTTTTCAGAGAGCTGGCAGAATGAGCAGACATCGCTTTCCCTACACGCAGCTCACTGTCCCGATACTGTCAGCCTTGGTGAAATGCACATCCAGAAAAAGAACCTGCGATTCTCTTGCCGCAGCTGTAGCTCTACTCAAGGCAGTTAAAGACTGGCGTCAACCTGAGCAGCTGGAATGATAGATCAATCTACCCTCTTTGGGACAGCTGGTTATGAGATATGTTTGAACAACCTGAATTGTCGAACTGAGATCCTTGTTATAATGAATGAAAGTGGAGTTTTAATATGCCCAAACGAGTAGCAATTGTGGGAGGCGGACTTGCCGGATGTGCAGCTGCTGTTAGACTGGCACATGCCGGGCATTCTGTTTCTCTCTTTGAGAGTAACGACCACCTTGGCGGGAAGATGAATATCTGGTCTTCAGGTGGATATACGTTTGATATGGGCCCTACAATCATTACAAAACCGGATGTATTGAGGCGGCTTTTTGAGGATTTAGACAGAAACATGGAGGATTACCTTGAATTGGTGGATCTGGATCCTCAGTGGCGTACCTTTTTTGCAGATGGAAGTAAGCTGGATTTGTACTCTTCCATACAGAAGATGACTGATGAACTGCTGGAGTTTGCACCCGACGAGATCTCAAATTATCTTGCCTTTTTGTCGTACAGTCAGAGAATGAATAACATCTCAGACAAATGGTTTTACTGGAAATCTTATGGTGGCTTGAAAGAGATGATGACAGCGAATCCTATGAATATCCAGTCAGCTGCACTGGCTATGCAGATGGATCCTTTAACAACCATGCACCAGGCAGTTAGAAAACATTTCAAAGATGAGAGACTTGCACAGCTTTTTGAGCACTTCGTGCAGTATGTTGGCTCGTCTCCATTTGTCTCTCCAGCAATTCTGTGTCTAATCGCATGGGTGCAGCTAGGTTTAGGCTGCTGGTATCCAATGGGTGGAACTGGCACAATTGCAAAAGCTCTCAGCAGGTTGTGTGATGAACTGGGAGTGACAGTAAATCTGAAAACAACAGTGAAAGAGATCACTGTGGAGCAGGGGAGTGTGAAAGGGCTGGTTACAGAAACAGAAGCATTTGAGCAGTTTGATGTAGTAGTTGCCAATTCTGATATAGTGAGAACGCTTGAAGGAATGCTTCCTAATACAGGCGCACAGGAATATCTGAAAAAGCACGAAAAACAGCTAGAGCCTGCATGCAGCGGCATTGTTCTGTATCTTGGCTGCAACAAAACATGGCCACAACTTAAACATCACGATTTCTTCTTTTCAGCCGACAGTGACGCTGAATTCAGGGATCTTTATCAGAATCGGGTTCCTCATGCCGATCCCACATGCTATCTTGCTGTCCCCAATGTTACGGATCCTTCTGTAGCACCTGCTGGATGCACTGCGCTGTATGTACTCGTCCACTGCCCATATCTTACAGATGCGTTTGACTGGGAAAAGGATGGTGCCAGTTATAGAGAGGTGATTCTCAATAAGCTTGAACGGTCTGGTTTAGCTGGTTTGAAAGAATCTATTCAGGTCTCTAAAACCATTACTCCTCTGGATCTTCAAAATATGTACAAGGTAAACCGTGGAGCTATCTATGGGGTGGTGACGCAAAGAGGATTAAACGCAGCATTCAAGACCGCTAACAGGAGCAGTGAAATACGTGGCTTATACTGGGCTGGTGGCAGTGTTAACCCTGGTCCCGGTGTGCCCATGGTTTTGATGAGCGGTCAGATTGCAGCAAATTGTGTGATTGAAGACTATGGCAGCAGCAGAAATCTGTCCGAAACAGCAGCATTGGTGGGAAGCGTTTGAAATGACTTCATTACAAAGATTAATGGATTCTGATCATAGTATAGATCCTTCACATCTCTATGAGCAGGTTCAATTTCCTGATCCGCCTCCAGACCGTCCGTACTGCTACATCAATATGTGTTCATCTATAGATGGAAAAATAGTGATAGGCAAGCCAACAGGCTCGGCAGCTGGTCTCGGTAGTGCAACCGATCAGATGCTGTTCAGACGTCTGCAGTTACACTGTGATGCCGCAATGATTGGCTCAAGTACACTGAGAGCATCTCAAGTACATTATCCGGAAAAGATACAGCGCTATGTTGTCACTCATTCAGGTAATATCCCGTCTGATAACCGATTCTTCACCGAGGCTCCAGACAGAGCATTTGTAATCGCTCCTACAGGTTCGAAGACGCAGATACAAGTGCAGAGGAGTAGTTTGATGTATCTTTATTGTGGGGAACAGAGCGTAGATTTAGTGGAAGCAATGCGTATGTTGAGACAGGAACAAGGAGTGAAACATCTTCTTTGTGAGGGTGGAGGGACACTGAACGAACAGATGATTAAACTTGGTTTGGTAGATGAGTTGTTCCTGACTATTGCTTCAAAGCTAAAGGGAGGAGCTTCACTCCCCACTATCATGGGAGGACAAGGCTTTCCAGAAGGTGAGTTTGCCACTGCTAACCTCGTTTCCATATACCGGGATGATAGTGAACTATATCTCCGGTATAAAATAAATCCTGCAAGTAATGAGTTGATAAATAGTTGAAAATTCGTCCGTCGGATTCAAGATTAAATGAGCTACTCAAGCTGGCCCGTGAAGGGAAAAGAACCCTCATTATGGGTGTTCTGAATACAACTCCCGATTCTTTCTCAGATGGAGGAGAGTTCCTGAATGCCGAAAGCGCATTGAAGCAGGCTTCACGTATGGTTGAAGAGGGGGCAGACATAATTGATGTTGGTGGTGAGTCCACACGTCCATCCACTTTTCGTGTACACTCTCCACTGGATAGCTCCATTGAAATGAAGCGAATTCTTCCCGTGATTGCAGAGATAAGAGACAGATTTCCGTATATGCCAATCTCGGTAGATACTTACAAGGCGGATGTAGCCAGAGAGGCGATGGAATCTGGTTCCAACATGGTTAATGATATTAGTGCGATGCGCCATGATCCCGAGATGCTTCCACTAGTGCTTAAAGCCAATCTACCGGTATGTCTAATGCATATTCCTGGCCTGCCAACTAGAATCCCTGATAACCCAGTTTATACTGATGTGGTATCTGATGTGCTCTCGCATCTCCTTTCATGTGCAGCAGGGGCAGAATCTGCTGGCATCAAGCGAAACAACATTATTATCGATCCAGGTATTGGATTCGGGAAGAGCCTGTTTGAAAATCTGGCACTGCTGAGGCACCTGGATCAGTTTACTAAGTCACCTTATCTCACGCTTGTTGGCACATCAAGGAAAAGTTTTATTGGCAAAATACTGGGAGATTTGCCTGTCAATGAACGAGTAGAAGGCACTGCCGCCACAGTCGCTCTTGCCATACAGCATGGTGTTGGGATAGTTCGAGTACACGACGTTTTGGAGATGAGCAGGGTGGTACGAGTCTCCGATGCAATAACCAGAGGTATCCACTAGTATACGGCTTATGTCTTCAATGTTTAGTAACCCTCGCATATAGTGTGAACATCACTCAAAGTACTTCAAACTCATCCGCCATTAAGTAATCCTTACAATTGACTGTTTGCTGGCTAAGGTATACTTTCAGTAATAATGTAAATTCGGAGAATGCATGACTTCGCGTACCATCTTCCATTTCGTCTCTCTAACTATTCTGTTACAACTAATTCCTCAAACTTTTGTGCGAGCAGTACCAATTCCTCCCTGGCCCATCACCATTACCCCGGGAAGCAGTTCAGAATCCAGTTTGCTATCAAAAAACTCAGGTACCACAGTAGTATCGGGATCGAGAGTGGGTGCACCGGGGCAGTTTTGTGTGTACACTTTCCCCACATCACCGGGAGCAAGCTGTACATTCACATTGCAGTGCAATCTGACGAATGGAAATGCTGCACCCACGCTGTCTGTACTGAACGTAAACTCTAAGCCACTTATATTTTCCACTGCACTCAGTTCCAGTACTGAGACGGTTTCATGGACTACTCCAGCAGACTGGGAACTGGGCATGGGAGTTAGAGTGATGGTTTCTGCACAGACCCAGCCTTTTAGCTTCCAGTCTGGAATCTACCAGATGCTAGATACGGGGGCTGGCTCTGTTCCAAATGCAATGCTTAACTGGATGCAGTCCAAGTCTAACTCTTCTCCTACAATATTGGGAGGAAACTCATCCTCTCTCAGATTTCAGGTCACTGGAATACCAGCACCCGGTGCTGTTCCACTGCCAGGTTCGGTACAGATATTGAATCCCGGTGCTGCCGCCGTTCCCCTTTGGGTTGCCAGGGGTTATGGGGTAACTGGTCAATACCCGGTTAGTTCTCAGTATTCAAATGAAACACGTCCCAGTTTACTTATCAATCAGATTGTTCCTGGCGTCCAGTCTGTTCTTCTTTCCGGTTTAGGATATGCATCATCCGGAGGAAATAGTCAGCTTTTCCAGCAGGCTTGGTCCCAGAGATTCAACAGTGCATTTGATTCTCATGAATTGAGTTCAACCCACATGCTGATGAGTGATCAGGAATTTAACCGGGCAAAAGCACTGGTTACTTCCATTAAAACACATACGGCACAGACTAAAGTGGCACTATTAATGCCAGATCCTGTTACCGCTGAACGTACAGGAATAATATCTCCGCTACAGAAAATAGCGACTGATTCTGGAGCAGATGAGATAGATGTTGCACCGGACTCGACTTTAATGAACCGGGCAGTACCGTATCAGGGTGGATTACGCGATGAACCATTTTCCGTTGCATATCTGTCGGCGTCAGCCGCGCAGGGTGCTTTGAAGGCTTTACCTGTTCACCGAACGCTGGTTTTTCCGTCTTTTGGATCTATGTCACAAGATGAGTGGCAAACTTTGATTACTGCCTGGATGATGGCATCCTCCTGGGATAGCTATGTGATACCGCAACTTGGAAATATCACTCCACAGGATTACTCCCAGATGCAAATTATGGAGGAACTTCTCAGTTCCCTGTCGCCACGTCAGAATGCTACCCACTTCGGCGACGATCGTGTAGGAGTGCTTCTCAGTGATAGTGCACAGTCTGGCTATAACTCCCCTGAATCCGATCCACTCTCCTGGCTGTACAGCCTAACTCTTCCCCTGTTGCGACGAGGAATAGATGTGAAGGTTGTGGGCCTGGAAAGAGCGGTATCGCCCGCTGTGCTTGCGAAATATAAAGCTCTCATTCTTTCCTATGACAATCAGTCTCCGGTAGGTGCAGCCACACAGCAGTCTCTAGCAAGCTGGGTTGAGGATGGTGGCAGCATTATACTTGTTGGGAATGATGGTGCGACACAAGGGTGGTGGAACTCCTCTGGTGCTGCGACACCTGTAGAGGATCTTGATAAACGTCTATCTCTTAACCTTCCACAAAGTGTTACAGCGAATGAGACACCTGGGAATGGCAACTTAAATTTAACCACGCTATTTTCCAGTGCAACAACGATTGCGATTGTCACACAAACGTGTGACCTGACAAAATATGTAACCAATGGCAAGGTGGGAATTCGTTTCAGTAATGCACTGCCTGGAGGAGCACAACCCGCATCAGTTCAACAGATAGTCCTGAAGGTGAATGGAACGGTTGCTGTCTCCATGGTAGCTGGCAGCGATCTGGAGAGCTATTTCATCAGCGAAGACCATGGCAGCAGATGCACCACGGGTGTACGTTCGCTACTGGGTAAAGAGTACTACTCCCTTGTGTTTCATTCCATACCAGCGGGGGCTCAGGTTCAGTTACAAGTTGTTTATACTGGCTCTCTTCTCGCACAGGCTTATTCACCGGTTGGTTCGGATCGTGTGAAGATGCTTCCATCAGGAAATGCAGATGGTTTAGCTGCAAAGTTCCCGATAGTATGGACACTGAATGGCAATGCCATAACATCTCTACCTGCCAACACTAGCGAGGTAACACCACTGTTTACTATTGGTAATGGAGAAATTCCAGTATGGCTGTCCAAGATTGGACGGGGAACTTTGATCCGGGTTGGAATAGCTTCCAGATGGTTTTCCAAAGGCAATCGAGCTGGCGCTTTACTGAGGTCCCTTGTGAAGTTGGCTTTGGTTCAAGCTGGAGGCAGATACAGTGAGCACAGTACCATCATTGCCCAGCGAGGCAGTCTCATTGCCATTCATACCCTTTATGAATCCTATACCATATCGGCTGATACAGTTAATCTGTTCTCGCCCAATCTAAATCCTGTTGTGAACAGGGTTATACCACCACATTCAAATGCATTGCTGTATGTTGTCCCATCTTCTGGGCAGATTCAGTCTATTCTGTCAAACAACACTGTGATGGCTGAACTACAGACTTCCCAACTAACTTCACTCTATCTGACTGGACCATCCACTGTACCTGGGGAGGTGTTAGTTCCTGCATACGGAAAGGGGCTGGCAGGAGTGAATGCTATTAACAGATACGGGCTGCCAGTGGCAGTTCAGACCAGCTGGGAAAATGGAGATATCCTGGTACGATACAATGCAAGTTCAGATGGTGTCGCAATCAGGATAGGGTGGAAATAGCTGATGGAAAGTTATCAAGCAATCTCAACTGTTGCCACAATGGTATCTTTGTGAGCTTTCAGCTTAAGTGTCCAGCCACAGGCTTCTGAGATGGATGCACAGATTGCCAGCCCAAGACCATTGCCGCCACCATCATTAGTGCGGGCGGCATCGTGCCTGTAAAACGGTTCAGTCCACCGGTCTATATCAGAATGCTGCTCGGATACAGATTTATTCTCTATTTCAAGTATTGCTGATGCGCCATGTTTCACTAACCTTACTTTTACTGTCGATCCTTCAGGCGAGTACCTAAAAGCATTTTCCAGCAGATTTCTAATGAGCATTTCAGCATAAGAAGATGGAGCAGTACAGATGGTTGATCGGTCATAATGTGTTTCCAAAGTTATGTTGCGTTTGGTGTACATGGGTTCCAGTGTACTTAATAATCCATCGCATAGTTCGTTTAGTGAGAATGTCTCTTTTTCTGGTAAATCTGATGTCTCCATCCTGTTAAGTAGCAGCAGATCCCTCACTAAAGTGGTAAGTCTGTGTGATTGTATTTGGGCTTCCTCTAATGCCTGAATATACTCTTCTTTTGAACGCGGGCGATTAAGTGCCAGTTCTAGATGCCCTGATAAAGCCTGCAAAGGGGTTCTAAGTTCATGGGAAGCAGCTGCATAAAATCTTTGTCGCATCGATGCTGTTTGTGCTATTCGTCCAAGTAGTCCATTAAGTGTCTGTACCAACTCCACCACTTCTGTATCATTAGAAGGAGCATGTAGCCTAATACTTAAATTGTCTGCAGACACATTGCCTGCCTGACGAGCAAGCTCGCCGATGGGAGACAGGGTGTTGCCTGTTAAAAACCATGCACCGATAGTTGCAATAATCAACACTAAGAGACTGAAGCTGATCAACAAGCGCGATTTAGTATCCAGTATCTTTTGCGTGTTGGACCATCGAATACCTACTATCATGTTATAGCGTGAGGAGATAATACTGGTCACCAGCCATGCAGGGGGCTTCATTACAGCTGGATCTTCTCTGGCGCTAAGATACTTGGTTACCAGTTTGCCAGATTTGGTGTATATCACCAGAGAGATTCCCTCGGTTGCGAAACCATAGCTGTCTTCCCGCATTTCGTCCTGATCAATTTCACCATTTGGCTTGATCATTTCGCGTATTATTTTAAGTTTTGCAAAGTGCAACTGACGTTTGAGATCCCCTATGGCAGAACGGTGTGCAAAGATGATCAGCCCTCCACATGCCCCAATTAGAAGGAATGCAACGACCATCGAGAACAGGAATGTTAATCTAACTCTAATCGAGTTAGGAAACACTTTTCGCCTCCAGTCGGTATCCAACTCCTCGAACAGTATGAATGAGGGGCTGGAGCGTACCCTTATCTAGTTTGGTGCGCAGATAGCTGATGTAGACATCAAGCACATTATCGTTACCATCAAAATCATACTGCCAAACATGATCCAGTATCTGCGCCCTGCTCAACACTCTACCACTGTTTCTCATCAGGTATTCCAGAAGTGTAAACTCAGTAGCGGATAGGTGAATTGTTTGCGAGCCTCGCTGAGCTCTATGTGTCGATAGATCCAGGGTGAGGTCTGCGACTTTCAGCATTGTCGACTGTTCTGTGCGTCTTCTTAGCAGGGCACGAATTCTTGCGAGCAGTTCTCCCAATTGAAATGGCTTCACAATATAGTCGTCAGCACCAGAATCCAGACCCTCAATTTTATCTTCGAGCGCATCTCTGGCGGTAATTAATAGAATGGGGATAGTGATGCCAGCAGACCGTGCGCTTCTGCATACTTCAAAACCCGAAATGCCAGGCAACATCACGTCTAGTAGAACCAGTTCAAATTCCGAAGCAAGAAGTATGTTTAGAGCCTCTGAACCATCATGAGAGACCCTCACAGCGTAACCTGCCTCACTTAAAGCACGCGTTAAAAACCGTGCAACACTCTCATCGTCTTCAACAATAAGAATAGTCATGCTCACTCCATTTCGGTATTATGTTATCTGCGGAAATGCTTCAACTGAAATTTTCTGAATATAATAAATATTAATGGTGCATATATCAGCGTGAAGAGTGTCGAGAATGTTAATCCTCCGATAACTGCAATAGCGAGTGGCTGTTGCATCTGGGCACCTGCTCCGATGCCAAATGTTAATGGTAATAACCCTAAAATTGCTGTCAGTGTGGTCATTAATATGGGGCGAAGTCTCACATGCCCGGCTTGTATTACTGCATCTTCCAAAGCCATTCCTTCACTTTCTGCCTTTTGCACTCTGTCCAGCAGAAGTATTCCATTTTTAACAACAATACCTACTAACATAATAGCACCCATGAAGGAAGAGACATTAAGCTGAGTATTTGTTATCCATAGCCCCAAGGTAACACCAAATAGAGCGAGAGGCATAATTAGGAGTATGATTGTTGGTGATGTGAAGGAACTGAATTGAAAAATCATTACACCATATACCAGAAAAACTGCTAATAGTATGACTAGTATCAGGTTAGAGAATGCTTTTTTCTGACTCAGATATTGTCCTCCAAGAACTGCTGTTACTCCTGGTGGAAATGTCTGACGAGATAACATTTCTTTTACATTTTTCATAACGCTTCCAAGATCTCTGCCAGAAATATGGGCAGTCACATCAAGCAATCTTCTTTCATTCTCTCTATGAATTTCCGTGCTGCCCTGAGTCTCAGTTAGAGTTGCTATTGTAGAGAGTGGGATATAGTTGCCGTTAGAAGTAAGTATTGGAACTGATTTCAAACTGCGAAGTCCCGATCGATAGTCTACTGGATAACGCACACGGACATTGATTGTTTGTTGACCAAGCAGAACTTTAGACACCACATCTCCATACATCGCAGTATTTACTTGATCAGCAACTAAGCCAGGAGTCAAGCCCAGTCTGCCAGCATACAACGGTTTTATGTGAATGATTAGTTCTGGGGTAGTGCGAACAATCCCGTTTTTGACATCAACAACACCTTTAATTTTACTTAAATTACTTGCTATCTGTTTAGCCAGATGATGGATTTGGGAAGGGTGATTGCAAAATAATTTAATCTGTATAGGCTGAGGTGCTCCGGCCAAATCACCAATAAGATCTTGCAGTGCCTGCGAGAAATCAAGGTCCACTCCAGGAACTTCAGATTGAATTCGTTTTCTCACATTCGCCATAATGGTATCGATAGGTGGCCGTGGTCCTGTTGTTAACATTACAGCAAAATCACCACTATTGGGTTCCCTCAAGTTGTAGCCTAACTCTGCGCCTGTTCTTCTGGAAAACGAGGTAACACCCTTTGTCGTGCTAAGAATGTGTTCAATTTTCATGAGTATTCTGTTGCTTTCATGTAGAGATGAACCATTGGGGGTTACATAGTCGATGATAAATGAACCTTCATCCATTTCAGGCATAAATCCAGTCTCAAGTCTGCTTCCCAAGAAGAGTGTGCACACCAAAATACATCCTGCAGTAACTGAGAGTATTCTAGGGTGTTTAAACGAGTAATTCATGCATTTATCATACGACCGTAAAAGCCGTTCAAAGAGCAATCCATGATTTTGTGATCCATGATCTGATTTGAGGAAAGCAGTACATAGACTAGGGCTAACAAAAAGAGCAAGCATTAGCGATACCATAAGTGCAATAGATAGAGTTAGAGCTAGTGCAGTGAAGAAAGCTCCCGTTATGCCTGACAGAAGTGAAAGTGGAAGGAATACTACTATTGTGGTGAGTGTAGAAGATATCATTGGATTAGCTATCTCTTTGGATGCGTCCATAATAGCAATTTTAGAATCCTCATTGAGAGAAAGGTGTCTGAATACATTCTCAACGACAACAATTGCATCATCGATTACAAGCCCAATTCCAACTGCGAGTGCTCCTAAAGACATCAAATTGAGTGTAATATCACAAAGTCTCATGAGCAGAAATGTAATGAGTAATGTGCTTGGAATAATGAGTGCAGTAAGGACGGTAGCACGAAAATTCCCAAGAAATATAAGAAGTACCAGGATTGCAAGAGCAGCACCCAGAACCAACGCATCTTCCACGCTCCCAATGGCAGAATGAATAAGAATGGCCTGATTATAAAAAGTGTTTATTTTGATGCCTTTTGGAAGTACGCTACGCATCTTCCTGAGAGCACTCTGCACTCCAGAAACTACGGACACAGTATTACCAGTAGGCTGGCGTATGATATTCAGCAGTACTGCCTCAGATCCATCCGCAGTTACATACAGTGTTCTATCCTGAACAGTTTTCTCAATTGCAGCCACTTGTTTCAACTGAATTGGAGTGCCATTCCGAACTGCAACTACAATACGCCCTAACTGTCTGGTTGTTGTAGACAATCCAGACACCATCGTTTGGTACATTTCAAACTGTCTATTCAATATTCCTACAGATTGAATAGTATTAGAAGTTGAAATAGCCTGCTCAACCTGCTTTTGCGATAAGTGAAAGGCAGCAAGTTCAGAGGGATGTATAAAAACAGCAATTTCAGGAATACTGCCTCCTTGCACCTCTACCCTAGCAACACCTGGCACCCTTCCAAGAGATGGTTTGAGATTATACTCAGCCAAAGTCCATAATCTTGATTGGGACATCGTTTTTGACTGAAGGGATAGTCCTAATACTGGAAATACGGTGGGGGTCATCCTCTCCACACGAATCTGCATGTCAGTTGGCAATTCAGATCTGATCTGACTTATACGGGAGTTCACAATCTGCTCATTGGTAAGCATATTGGTTCCCCATTTGAAATCAACGAAAGTTACATCTGCACCCCGCATTATTCTGGAGCGTATCATTTTTACACCTGGCACTGTTGCCACAGCCTGCTCCATTGGGCGTGTTATCTCAGTTTCCATCTCTCTTAATGGAATGTTACTTGTTTGAGCAATTATAACTAAACGTGGAAATGTGACATCAGGTAGAATAGACACTGGAAATGAAAAAGTCGAGATAAGTCCAATCCCACACAGGATAACTGTTCCATAGAGGATTGCATGAATATGTCGTGAAGCAAATTGGCTAATGTTCATCTGGAAGGATTAACCTGCTATGGTATTATTTGGGAGAAATTTACTATTAGATATATACTTACTTTTTGTTTCGTGAAAACAATGTAAAGTAAATCACTCGTTTCCATCTCAATTTGTATCATGATACAACTCATTTCTACCATTTAAAGTATCTATTATGTCTCAGGAGTGCAGAATTCTTAGTAGTCAGCGCTCAAAAATGGAATGCAGTTAAGATTTCGAGAGCTGCATACAACACACTAGAACGTCAGATAACCTACATAAGTGTAACTGCGCAGTTTAGTACTCGTTTTCAGGCTCAAGCTTGAATACCCTCACCCTGAATTTAGCCTGGAAGCGTCTGAAACCCACAAAGATTAGGGGAGCATACAATAGCGTGAAGATGGTTGAGAATGTAAGTCCTCCGATAACTGCTATTGCAAGTGGCTGCTGCATCTGCGCACCAGCACCCAAACCCAGAGCCAAGGGAAGCAGTCCCAGAATGGCAGCAAGCGTTGTCATGATGATAGGACGCAGTCTCACTCTTCCAGCCTGAATGACAGCTTCCTCCAATGAGACACCATCGTCTTCGGCTTTTTGTGCCTGATCCAGCAGTAGAATACCATTCTTCACTATCAAACCTACCAGCATGATGGCACCCATAAATGATGATACATTGAGAGGGGTGTTAGTGATCCATAGAGCTAATGTAACTCCAAATAGTGACATTGGCATCACTATAAGTATCACTGAAGGTGAGGTAAACGTTCCAAACTGGAAGAGCATAACAGCAAAAACGAGAAGTATAGCCAACGCGAGAACCATAACCAGATTTGAGAATGCCTGTTGCTGGCTTTTGTACTGACCGCCAATTACCACATTCACTCCTGAAGGTATTGTCTGTTTGGCAAGCATAGCCTTCACATCCTTCATGATGCTCCCCAAATCTCTTCCAGATATGCTTCCAGTAACATCAAGCAACCGCCGTTCATTCTCTCTTCTAAGCTCAGAAGCTCCAGGAACATCAGTAAGTGTCGCAATGGATGACAGTGGGATGTTTTCTCCAGATGGGGTATGAACAGGCATCATCTCCATGCGTTGTAAATCTGAGCGATAACGTTCAGGATATCTCACTCTTACATCAATTGCCTGCTGCCCTTTCAGTATTTGTGAAACAACATCACCATAAATTGCCCCATTAAGCTGTTGTGCAACAGCACCCGGAGTTAATCCAAGTCTGCCAGCACGCACAGGATCTACATGCACTAGCAGTTCAGGGGTGGTTTGGACAATACCATCTTTCACATCTACAACTCCAGGAATATGAGAAAGTTTGGATGCAATATGTCGCGCAAAAGAGTGAATTTTGGATGGATCATCTGAAAAGAGTTTAATCTCAATGGGTGATGGAGCTCCGGCAAGGTCACCTATTAGATCCTGAAGTGCTTGTGAAAAATCGATATCAACTCCGGGAGTTGTCGCCAATATCTTCTTCCTAACACTTTCCATAATATCGTCTATTGGCTTACGGGGTCCTGTGGTTAGCATTACAGCAAAGTCACCACTATTTGGTTCGGTAATGTTAAAGCCTAGCTCTGAACCTGTTCTTCTGGAGAACGATACTACGCCCGGTGTGGTTTTTAGTATATGTTCTATTGACATCAGAATTCGATTGCTCTCATGTAACGAAGTACCTGGGGGAGTGACATAATCCAGGATGAATGAGCCTTCGTCCATCTCTGGCATAAACCCAGATCCTAAATGTGCTGAAAAGAAGAGCGTACAACAGATAATCACAACGGCTCCTGCTGGCAGAATCCATTTATGTTTTAGGCATCCTCGCAAAGAGCTTTCATAGTGGGGAATTAACTTGTCCACTATGCCTGTATGCTCGTGCTGCCCCTCACGAACCCGCAGAAACGTTGTACAAAGACTTGGGCTGACTAGTAGAGCTAAAATTAACGATACAATGAGGGCAAGACTCAGTGTGACTGCGAGTGCTGTGAAGAATGCACCAGAAATACCTGAAAGGAGTGTGAGCGGCATAAACACAACGATTGTGGTGATGGAGCAGGCAATCATTGGTTTGGAGATCTCTTTGGATGCTCGTAGAACTGCACCTTTAGGGGTTTCACCATTGGAAAGATGACGGAAGACATTCTCTACAACCACAATTGCATCGTCTATCACTAGGCCAATTCCAACAGCTAATGCGCCAAGTGTCATTAGATTAAGGGTCAATCCTGCCAATCTCATTAACAGAAATGTAATGAAGAAGGTTGTAGGAATCATGAGAGTACAGATGACCGTTGCCCGCAAATCTCTAAGGAACACGATCAGGACTATGACAGCCAGAGTCGCTCCAATAAGAACTGCATCCCGCACGCTGCCAACTGCACCATTAATGAGAATAGCCTGATTGTAGAAGGTATGAATTTCAATGCTTTTGGGCAGTGTAGATCTTAAAGTGGAGATAGCCTGTTCAACATCATTCACAACAGTTACCGTGTTGGCTGATGGCTGTCTGATAATATTGAGCAGTACAGCCTGATGCCCTCTTGCTGTTACATACATGGTTCTATCTTGCACAGAGTTCTCTACAGTTGCTACCTGATTGAGCAAAATTGGAACTCCATCTGAATGTGCTACTACGATCCTGCCTAGCTCCTCAGGTGTAGTCGACATTCCTGATACCATCATCTGATACATTTTGTACTGTCTGTCTAGCAAGCCAACAGACTGAATGGTATTTGAATTTGAGATCGCACTTTCTACCTGTTGTTGAGACAGATGAAAAGCAGCCAGTTTAGAAGGGTGTACTAATACCGCAATTTCTGGAACGCGCCCTCCCTGTACCTCTACATTCGCTACTCCTGCCACTCTTCCAAGAATGGGTTTAAGTGTGTACTCAGCCAATGTCCATAATTGAGCCTGACTCATCGACTTCGATTGTAAGGATAGCCCAAGGACTGGAAAGACAGTGGGGTTCATGCGGGATACGTTAATCTGCGTGCCTGCAGGAAGAGATGCCGATAGCTGGCCGATTGCAGCATTAACCAGATCCAGATTGGTAACCATATTTGATCCCCAATCGAAGTCGATTGATGTTATATCAGCCCCTCGCATGATTCTGGAGCGAATAAGTGTAACCCCTGGAATTGTGGTGATAGACTCCTCTAAAGGCCGCGTGACCTGAGTCTCCATGCTCGATATTGGAATGTCTCCAGTTCGTGCAATCACCTCAATGCGAGGAAATGTGATATCTGGAAGGATTGCAACAGGAAAAGATAACAGTGAGACAAGCCCAATCATACTTAACAGCAAAGTAACGAACAGGATTGCACGGAGGTTATCGGTAGCAAATTTGCTCAATCTCATTACGCATTACCTCCGGATTCATCCGCCTGCTTCACTTTTGCATTGTCATCGAGCTCATATTGTCCCAATGTAATCACCTTATCACCAGGGGTAACACCTTTGAGGATCTGTTTCCAATCTCCATCGGTAACACCGACTGACACGTCAGTTAGGTGCGCTGTACCATCCGGGCTGACTGTGAATACCACCTGCTTCCCATTGCGTGTTATCACTGCCTCTTTGGGAACAACAGTGGCTTTGGTGATTTGATTAACAACAACTTGAGCAGAAGCAAAGATACCTGTTGGCAGAAGATCGCGAGAATTTGGCACAAGAATGTGTATGCTCATGAGGCCCGTTAGAGGGTCAACCTGTCCTGTGCTTTCAACTTTACCTGCAAAGATTTTACCAGGCAGATCCTGTGTCGTGATGTTCGCACTCATTCCAACATGCACAAGCAGCCCACTCTCAGCCGGCACATGTGCCACCAGGTCCAGAGCACCTGTACTCATTACTCTCAAGATAGGAGTGGTGCCATCTGCGACATCCCCCGGGTTAAGTTTTCTGTCGGCAACTATACCGCTTAGCGGAGATCTTAACTGTGTATATGAAGCTGTAGTGAGTGCGGCAGTAAGGTCTGAAGCCTTCTGGTTCTGGCTTGCCAACATCGCTTTGTACTGAGCCTGAAGAGCTTGTACTTCCAGTTGTCCAGCTTCTGCATTGGCAAGAGCAGCTTTTGCCTGCTGAATTTTTAATTCTGCATCTGTTTGTGCCTGTTGTAGGCTCTCTTGAGCCTGTTGAACACTCAGTTCGGCTGACTGAATATCCTGAGGTCGTGACCCTGATCTAATCAGGTTGTCCTGCTGCATGGCACTCTCGTAAGCAGATTTAGCAAGTGTTAGAGCAGTTTCGGCATCTTCCAGCTGTACGCGTGAGGAGATACCATGCTTGAATAGAAAACTCTGTCTCTGCTGCTCATTCTGTGCACGCTGATAAGTAGCCTTTGCCTGGACAACACTCTGGTCTGCCTGTGCAATCTCCTGTGGTCTTGCACCAGATTTCAGTTTGCTCAAGTACGTTTCTGCTGCTTTCAATGCCGTAGAAGCTATTTGAATGGATTGTTTGCCCTGACTGATAGCTGCATTCAGGTTGATCTTAGCCATATTGATTTTGCTGGTTTGTGATATGACTGCAGCTTTGGCACTGAGTGATGCTTGCTGGGTTTCTGCTTCGGAAGTTTGCAGTGCGGCTGCAGCACTCTGGGCTTTAGCCTGCGCTGTCCGATAGTCCATGATAACCAGAAGCTCGCCCTTGGTTACCCTCTCGCCATCCTTCACGTAGATCTGCTGAATTCTGCCCGCAACTGGTGCCGAGATGGTGGCACTTTGCCCTTGCCTTGGTTCTAGAGTGCCTTGAGCCAGTACGGTTTGCTCTACCTGCCTGCTCGTAACAGGGGCGATCTGTACTGCCACAGGCTGCATCTGCACTGAATCTGAGGCGTCTGCTTTACCCCGGTTACAGCCGGTGAGCGGTAGGAGAATCAGTGACAAAGCAATGAGGTAAAGATTGAAATTTATGTTTCGAAAATTCATTTAGGTAGTTCTCCGCCTTCAGCTTTCTTAAGTAGAGCCAAGTCGATATCATAGCTTGCAAGTGCGTTAATATAGTTAGTCTGCTCAGTCTGATATGCCTGTTGAGCATCCAGCAGCTCAAGATATGAGTTTGCACCTCGACTGTAACCTAGCTGAACCATGTCTAGCAGATCTTTGGTTTGTGTCAGTTCGCCATTCTGATATGCATCCACAGACTTCCTGGCGGCAAGAAGGTTATTGTAAGCAGTTGTGACCTCTAGATCAATGCGCTGCTTAAGGATGTCTATCTGAGATTGCTGTTGATCTAGTGCAGCTTGAGCTGATTCAACAGAAGATCTTTGTGTACCGTAATCCAAGATTGGAAATAAAATTCCGAGCCTGATTGAGTTTCCCGCAGGATAGTCAAAGAGGGGGGTATGTCTGATTTCGAGGAACAGATCAGGATCGTTCAGTGTGCGGGCAAGATGAAGGTTTGCCGTATCTGCAAGCTTTACATTCCTGGCTGACTGCAGGTCTGCTCTGTTTTGTAATGCAAAATTTTGCAGAGATTCAAGGCTCGCTGCGTAACTTGCCTGCTCAAGCGAGTCTGTTAATTTAAGCGGCGTATCGCAGGGAAGTCCTATCAATGAACAGAGTGCGCTAATAGCATTTTTTTGTGCTGCTTCTGCCTGGGTAACAGTCTGGGTCGCCTGAGCAACAGCAATATTGCTTCGTAGTACATTGCTTTTTGGAGCTGTGCCCGCCTGAAATTCTATGAGAGTAGCACTTGCGAATTTCTTCGTATAGTCCAGCACATATTGTGCCAGTTTAAGTTGTGCGGTTGTTTGAAGTGCAGCATAGTAGTCAGTGCTTGCTGAAGCTGTGAGATCTGCCTGAGTGTTTTGAAGCAAATTCTGGGCTGAAGTGATCCCATCCTTAGCTGCATAGGTTTGCTGTCTAAGTCTATCACCAAGTGGATAAGTTTGGGTAACAAGAAAATCTTCATCCAGTCCACCTGTGTTTTTTCCAACATGCTGAGCGAGGCTTAGCGTTGGGTTTTGCGGAACACCGGCGCCTACAAGAACCGCCTGAGCGCCTTTTAAGGCAAACTTGTATTCCTTGACTAATGGATTTAGCCTGATTGCTCGGGATATTGCCTGGTTTAAACTGAGAGGTATAGGATTGGATGCCTGCGCTCCGCATATACCAGGGGTACTCATTAAGAGGATGCAGAGAGCGGTCAGTTCGTTAATCTTTCTCATTCATACTCCATGATAACAGGTTATTCTATAGAGTATAAGTGTGGCAGACGAATCTTAACGCCACGTTAACAAACCCTTAGAAGATTTTAAGGTACCGTTAACGTGGCGTTACGAATATAGGTCAGAAGTTAATTATTGAGGGGTGAGAACACATGTCTCCTGACAGGTTGAACTTAGTACATTTTGAGTGAAAAATGACCCTGCCGGCATGATCTCAGAAGAGTGGTTAGGTATCTGGAAGCCAGTACATCTGCTAATAACGCAAAAGTGGTTCAGGTCAGGATCGTCACCAAAGAAGAAGGCATACGTACCTGTTGGATCGTAACCTTTTGCATATGCACTGTCTGCAGGAATCCAGCCTGCGCCAGGCAGGTAGAACTCTGCGATACAGTGCCTTTCGCCCGTATCTGCCAGTACCCCGCAAAGTGCTCGAGCAGGGATGCCAAGGGAGCGCATACATGCTACGAATACAGTACTGAAGCCCTCACAGTTTGCGGTGTGTGTTTTCAGAGTATCAACTGTGTCAGGGTCTTGACCGTCACGTACATAGACTGTTTTCTTAACAATGGCAAGAAAGATGGTACGCGCAGCTTGATAGGGTGTCATCGTGGTCTTGAAATCGGCTGGAAGAATGTGCTGCACGAATGCACGGACCACTGGAGAGTCGCTTTCGATATTGAATTCTGGTTTCAACCAGACCCGCTTATTTTCCGGTAAGTTACTGAAATCACTCCAGCTAACCAGATTTGCAAGCTTAGAATTAACTGCAGCGCTGGAACATTCAACGTGGAAAAGCTGGTCGGTATGCCAGGATTGAAGAGTTGCTTTGGGATTGGTAGGGCTGCAAGAGATCAACCAGCCAGTCTGATTGCTTCCTGCAGAAGTAATTTTCTGAGCATCAGTTGGAGCAACGGATGTGGTTACCGTCTGAAATGTGCCCGTTGATGGCTCAGCCATTACCATTAAAGCCTGGGATTTACTATTAGGCTGACTTGTATAAGAGCAGTTCAATGTCTCTTTGCCAACATAACTTTTGGGATTGTAATACAA
>JAJZFJ010000201.1 GCA_021805395.1 bacterium | reverse complement strand
AGTGGTGGTGGGCTAAATGCACAACACATAACATCGCAAAGCCAGCAAGGCTTGAACCAGGGAATACATGAGCACGTTCCAACAGGGTATCAGTCGCTGGTTCATCACTACTATTCTCGAGTAAGTGGCAAAGGATCCAAATAAATGCAGCTGCGTGTGAAGTGTGCTCTCTGGATCATAATGCTTATTCTGGCTGTGCCAGTGAAAGCGCAGTCTTCAGGAACCGGGCCGGTATCACCCTGGGATATCACTGCCAGGCAGTACCTTGGCACGCCTGCTTCCGAAGCAGCAGTGAAGCGAGGGCTGGCGTATCTGGCTGCCAGGCAGGCACCTGATGGACACTGGGTTAGTGGTGGTTACCAGGCCGATGTTGCCATTACAGCCCTATGCGTCCTTGCCTTCCTGTCAGACGGGAACCAGCCTGGAAGAGGAAGGTATGGGTATAACCTCAACCAGGCAGTGGACTGGCTGGCGAATCAGGTGGAGATGAGCGGTCAGTTTATCCCTCCCGGCCTCATAGTCAGCCCCCAAGGCGGACCTCCCATGTATGGTCAGGGTTTCGCACTCATTGCTCTCTCAGAGGTTTATGGGATGACCCAGAGGCATAACCTTAAGGTTAAGATCGAAGCTGCAGTTCACCTTTTGGAGGACACCCAAAACCAGAATGGCAACCCCAGAATAGACGGCGGCTGGCGATACATGCCAAGACAGGGCGATGCCGATCTATCTGTGACAGGGGCCGAGATGCAGGCTCTGCTGGCTTCAAGAGACGCAGGTATTGAAGTGGATCGGTCAACAATCACTCGCGGTATAGATTATGTACTGCGCTCCTCTAACACGGATGGTGGATTCAGTTATCAGATAGGTCAGAACCAGAGCGATACCGCACGAACCGGCATGGCAGTTCTCCTGCTCTATCTCACCCACAACCAGAATACAATCCAGTGCAAAAATGGCCTCACATACCTGATGAAACATCCTT
Source organism: bacterium (assembly GCA_021805395.1). GTDB lineage: Bacteria > Armatimonadota > Chthonomonadetes > Chthonomonadales > Chthonomonadaceae > JAJZFJ01. The sequence goes on along the minus strand of JAJZFJ010000201.1, from coordinate 5,090 downwards.
TCACCTCAAGACAGATCTATGATTATGCACAGCATTTCCACTACTCTATCTACTATGTAACTCAGGCTATGTATCAGGCAGGTGGAACCTACTGGTCTACATGGTTTCCAGCAATTCGAAACGAACTCGTGAGGATTCAGGATACCGATGGAAGCTGGAGACAGACACCCTTTGTTTCAGATGCTGGGGGAACCTATGCCACAGCGATGTGTATCCTCGTACTTCAGGTGCCAGCTGGGCTATTGCCCCTGTATCAAAGACTGGAGTAGGCTTTGAGACTGCTAAAAGCACTGGTGCCTTTATCTTTACTTGTGTCCATGAGTGTAACAGGTGCACCTGAAAAGCCACGGATACAATCCCCTATCGAACGTATTACTTCCCATGTATATCGAATTGGCACCCTCATTGTAGACACTGCAGCCCGTACGGTTACTGCACCGGGTAGTATCAATATGGACAAAGGATCTGTTGAGTATCTTGCAGTAACTCCGCGTGGCAAGACGTACGAAAGCTTCCTTCGGCTGGATGTTCAGCCTATGTATCTTAATCTTGCTCTCATTCTCATCGGCTGCAAGTCAAAAAACGTGCTTCAGTATCAGGGGCAGAACAAAACGCCAGAGGGTGCACCTGTCACTATCACAGTTCACTGGCACAACAAGTTTGGGATAGCAAAAGAGGCTAGAGCCGAAGATTTTTTAACACTCATGCCGGGTAATCACCCAATGCCTCCCCACCCCTGGGTATTTACTGGCTCTCGCATACTACCTCAGGGCTATGAGGCAGATATGGTCGGCTCGCTAGTCGCCATCTGGCACGACCCAGCAGCCGTGATGGATAACCCACTGCCTACAGGCGCTGATGATGGGTGGGTGGTGAACACAGCCCGTACCCCGCCGCAGTTCACACCAATCCATGTTGTTTTCAAGGCTGTAGGCTAAGGTGGACAGATTTTGAGTGTTGCTGGTTTAACTGGAGGGCTGGTTGCGGTTATCAGGCGGGAGTGGAGAGGGCGTAGAATCTCCTTTGACATCTTCTATGCTCTTGCCCTTTTTGGTACTCTTTTAGTCTCCACACACCTCCTGGGTGATGCTCTACTTCGCGGTCTTACTGAATCTGGAGATCGGGTGGGTACCATCCTTAGAAGATGGATGATCACCTCCACACTTACCCTGGGCGTGCTGCTTCCCGCGTCTGGCTCAATGCTGGGGGCTGCTGCGGTCTACACCAGGGAAGAGCGGCACGCTGTAGAGGCATACCTGCTTGCCTCCATCCCAATTCATGCAATTTTTTTGGGCAAGTTCATTGTTGGTCTTCGCCCCTCACTGTCGCTTTGGATGTTATGGAATCTGTTCTGGATACTGGTTCAGATACTGTTTCACCATCCACTAGGAATCAAAACAGAAGACTTCTTGTGGACTTCAATCTGCCTCCTCATTTCTCTCGTTTCATTCTCTTCACTTGCAACAGCCGGTGCCAGCTCCCGCAAATTCAGAAGTTACTGGCTGAGGGGATCTCTCGTATCTCTGAGCTGTCTATTTCTGGTTGTTTCAGATGTACTCCTGGCAGAACATAGGATCTCGTTAGAGAATAACCCTGTACAGTTAATCCAAAACCTACTGACTATAAACCCGATAGCAGTTCTCTGTAAACCACTTCATTTCGATCTGTTCCGTACCGACTGGTTGTATGCCCACTCCAGTGTTGCTGAGTTTGGATACCACTATCCATCCCCTGCCCTCTACTGCATGCTCTATGGCTTGGCAGGGTTGATATCCCTAGCCTATTCAACCGTCATTCTTAAACGCGCACTTCGCTAGTGGCTAGTTAACGACTTACTGTTACCTTGAGCCCTTTGGATTCAGACTGAGGAATTGAATCCGGTGGTATAGATGAAAAGCTAGGATACAAAGATTTTCCGAAGATAATACTTGTGGTGTGGTTCCTTCTTTTAAATTTATAGGGAACCAAATCCCATAAATCAGTGAACCTGGATTTAAGGGGCGTTGAAGCAATGTTTGGCGAATATTTCAGTTCAATGGAGTAAGGTATCCTGACCTCCATTTTTAATGAGCCATCAAAAGCACTGCGTATATCAATACATAGTTGAGGGATATTGCCATGAAGGAAGTAACCATCTAGATTCACAATTCTGACAGTCCAGACTGTTCTATCAAAGACCGCGATTGGCATCCCATCTTCCAGTACTGATGCGCTCCATACAAGTTTACCAGTTTTGCATGAGCGCACATAAAATAGACTTGATTGTTTCAAATATTCTAAAGTTGACTTAGCACTGTAACCCCCTGGTTTCCAAATTCCGAGTACCGCACCAGTATCAGCGTAAACAAAAAAGCAATTACCAATGTGGACATTGCTTATAAATTGAGCTAATTCTTTCATGATTAGCTTACCGTCAGAAGTCCTCAAGGATAGATTGTTATTGGTGCTCGTGATGACGAGTTGATATTTACTATTGGGTGATAGACACACACAACCGTTAGCTTTGATTTTATATTTAAACTTTGACATCACAGGCTGACAGATTGCAAGTTCAGCATTGGAGTCATCTTGATGGTACGCCAAAATCGGTAGCTGCGAATTACCAGCTATAAGAACGCTTCCATATAGAAGAACATTTATCAGGATATTTTTCATCAACAGGAATTTCCTCACTCGTTGGATTGTTTGACATCAGGATATTGCTTATTTGGAATGGAATGCCACCACGGCATACTGCTGGGGACAGTGCATGAAATCTGGATAGATTCAAACAAATTAAATCCCATACCTTCTGAATCTTTTCCACTGATTTAAGAAGTATTGCTGCCAAATTGGTCTCAGCGGGTGCATCATTGAGAGGTTGTCAAAGCGCTATTTAGAAGTTCATATGGTAATGTTCCATGTCCAGCTCTTACCCCCCCCTCACCTGAGGAGTATGACAACTGGTTTATGAACTCCTTTGAATCGGTATGTATGCATGGTATATTGAGCGACGTAACCTTTGATGGTATCACCTACAAAAAATAGTTAGAAATTGATAGCACTCACCGATGAGACAATGTCACTTGACATTCTATTCTCCATTGGCGACGTAACTATATGGTAGATGTAACTTTTGCATCTTGTGAGTATACATATTTTCAAGCCATACAGTGGTAAGAAATGCACCCCCCGGACGTTTGTAAGGACCAAACCAACTATAAGACATCAATAGCATATCATCTGAATTGTTGATTCTGCCACAGTATTCAGCATCTCCGACGGCGACTAGTTTATGATCCTGGATATTTAATTCAAATAAGGCGTAATGTGGACCATTAGACATGATATGAAGAAAATTCAGTAAACATACCGATGAATTTTTGGGGATACGGTACATTTGAAGACTGTCCACGAAATCAATATCCATGTCGTATGAGTGATCTAGAATAAGATACTTATCCTTGATGTTTTTACCCTGTTTGGGATAGTTATTCACATGAAATGAAGTGAATTTATGTGTCAGACTATTATATATTTTGAATAGACCAAAATGGCCCATATTTGAATTGTACTGAGGTCCATATAAGCTGAATAGGATATGTGAACTATCAAGATAACAGAATGCAACTACCATATATTGAAAATCTAAGGTTACCTTGCTACCAGAGAGATTAATAATTGAAATTAATTTTGAGTGTGAAGTCGATTGTACAGTAATTTGATTACAATTTGGGTTCCATTTGTAAGCGTAAAGATGTTTTTTCAGATAGACCCGTTGAAAATTACGCGTATTATAAATCCGTAAATAACTGTGGGTACCAGTATAGGAAATAGCGATAAACCTATCATTATCAGACCACGTATACTCTAAATTATATATAGGATCTGGATCGTAATCTGATGAGTATATTTGTTGAGATAATAGTTTGTGTTTATGGGAAAATTGTAAATTTGTTACATAAACCAGGAGGTGTTTACTATTCTCTGTACTATAGATAAATTTGTTACCACTATGACTAATCACTGGATTTAATACATGTGTGCCATTGGAATTAATCATCGTGAGACGATGAGATTGCATATTATATTTGAACAGATGAAATGAATTAGATGTTGCATGATAATAATTTTCATGTCTTGCATATGTCTGTAATGGTAATAGTATATTTTTATCAGATTTTGAACTGCAGCATGCAGTATTAGCAATAAAGATCAATAGCAATATTATCACACTAAACTGTATCGAATGTTTTTGATAGGAATAATTCTTCATCTTTTTAACATTATGGTTATACTCGAAGACGCGGTCTTCATTTAGGGTTATGTACTATCTCATAAATAAGAGACAAGCTGAAGTTGCAAGTAACAATGCATAATTCACACCGGCTCGCATTCGCCGATACATCATTGTCAAATGAAGTCATTAGAGATTCGGCCGCTATCTTCAAAGCCCTACTCATGAAAACCACATCCGTACCCACCAATATGACACTAAGATAGTGCGCGCCCACATCACATAATAGCACTATACTACCAGAAATTAGTGATCTAGCTGAGAAGTACGAGTTCACTGTTTTATTTGAAGTGGCTTCAAATACTCCTAATTAGGCTATGGAGACTGCTTTCCTGGGCTACTTAGTCTAAGCAGTTCGTACTACCGCGCCATTCCGAGGAACGACAGCCCCAGCTACATGGAAAGTCAGTGTAATGAACATGGAGGACAAGGGAGCGTTCCAGTTCGTGGAGGACGTTCTCATTATCCCAAGCCTAGTTCGTAGTTCCACATGTAGTCGTCTTCTGTTGCCGTATACTATCAATTGAGTAAACATAGTTCTCAGCACTTGTTGGGGTTGCAATGCTTAACAGCCGATTCTCATAATCCCACATGAATATAGTAGTGAACGGCCTGTGTTCTGGTCTATAAGGTTGCTGTTCGCATTAAAACAACTTATTGTGCTGAACTGGAGAGAGGTACCACTTCCAATTAAGACTTGGCAATGTTGGATAATCTAGTGTTATGATTTCTATATTGTATGTATGTTATACGACACATGGTTTTCCTTCAAACGTCCACCTGAATGGCTGAGTATCTCCCTTGCTATATTCAT
>JAJZFJ010000277.1 GCA_021805395.1 bacterium | reverse complement strand
ATGAAAAAGCCATTATGTATTTCACATAGAGGATTCCCGTCTCTTTATCCTGGCAACACCCTGTCAGGTTTTCGCACTGCAGTTGAGCAAGGATGCAGCATGGTTGAATGCGATATAAGGGTATCTCTGGATGGTGAAATTGTTTTAAGCCATGATAATGAAGTGAAGGATGTGCATGGTAACAGATTTATAATTTCTGAAACTACCAGCACCACTTTGTCGGAAATTGATCTTGGAAGTGGAGAAGGAGTTCCAACACTGAATTCCCTGGTTGAAATTGTGAAAGGTTCTACCGGTATAATGGCTGATATGAAGTGTTCTGGGGCTTATGTGGAGAGGAGAGTGGTAGAGCAGCTTAAACCTGTATCTACGGATAAAAAGCTTGTAGCAGGAGCGAGTAGAGAATCCAGGCAGTTTATGAAATCTTTGGACAATAAGCTGCATGTATCTCTCAGTCTTGGGGCAGCTGATCGTTCTGAACTTCAATCCGTTGAAATTGATGCCTTCATTCAGTTCATGGAGGCGGATGCTGTCACATGGCAGTATCCACTTCTAAACGAAAAAATCGTAACAGCATTACATGCACATGGTAAGAGTGTGTTTGCGTGGACAGTGGATGAACCATCCATTATGAGAGCGCTTCAAAACATGGATGTTGATGGGATAATCACTAATAGAGTTGATCTATTTAACGAAACGTTTTGAAATAATAAAACTCATCCAACATGCTGTAGCAGCAAATAACCCTCTAAACAGCATAACAGTAACATAGACTGTTCTAGAACGGTATTAAGGGGTTGAAAGAAGTGGAGAACCTTCCGGTACTCCCAAAGGAAGCAGCTGATACTGAGTAGTTCTTCTCATCGGTTGATATCCAGCTACTTCTATCAGACGCTCCATCTCTTCAATTGGCATTGTGAATGCACATCCAGCGGAAGACACTACATTTTCCTCCATCATGGTACTGCCGAAGTCATTCAGACCATACTTCAGCGCAATTTGTGCTATTTTTGGACCCTGAGTCACCCAGGAAGCCTGCATATGTGGGATGTTGTCAAGCATAAGTCTGGATACTGCAACAGTTCTCAAGTAGTCGAAGGCGGATGCCCGCTCGCCCTCCAGCTCCGTTCCATCGGGCTGGAATGACCAGGGAATGAATGCTGTAAACCCACCGGTTTCATCCTGTAGCTCTCTGGACCTGACAAGATGCTCGATACGATCTTCATAAGTATCAACGGATCCGTACATCATTGTGACAGTGGAGCGTAATCCGGCTTTGTGGGCTTCCCGCATGCATTCCAGCCATTCATCGGCAGTATCCTTGTACGGTGAAATGGTCTCTCTTACCCTGTCAGTAAGGATTTCTGCTCCACCTCCAGGGACACTGTCTAAACCGGCTGCTTTTAGTCTGGCAAACATCTCAGCAAGGGAAAGGCTGCTGATTTTTGCAATGTAGATAAGTTCAGCTGGAGAAAAAGCGTGCAGTATTATGCCATACGCGCCGAACTTGTCCTTAATACTCTTGAGAAGGTCTTCATACCATTCGATCTTAAGCTTGGGATTCAGTCCACCCTGCATGAGAATTTCAATGCCTCCAACATCAACCATTTGCTGGATTTTGTTGAATATCTCTTCTCGTGAGAGGACATAACCGTCCTCATGTCCTGGAACACGGTAGAATGCACAGAATTTGCATCTTACCCAACAGACATTCGTGTAGTTGATGTTGCGCCCTACAACATAGGTCACAAGATTGTTTGTTGTGGGATGCAATTTTTCACGTACATAATTTGCTAGAGTAGCAATTTCAGGCAGGTTGTGATATTTGAACAGCCATAGACCGTCTTCTGCAGATAACCTTTCACCCGCTAATACTTTACTGGTAATGGTATCTATACTTATGCTGGCAACTGGTTCGTGTATGGCTGTCATTTATATTTCCTTTTTACAAGCGCACACTGTGCAATTTATCACAATCTATTTATATTATACTCATAAGCTGTGATTGCTGTTACATATAGTGTATGTGAGCAGCTTCCATAACGATATTAGAGTATATATTTACTAAGATCTTCGTTCTTCACAATATCTGCCAGATGCTCAGTTACATACGCCGCATCAATGCATATCTCTCTTTCAGACAGCTCCGGTGCAGAGAACGAGAGGTCTTCAAGCAATCTTTCCAGAATGGTATGCAGCCTTCTGGCACCAATATTTTCAGTGGTTCGGTTGACCTCAGCTGCCAGCTTTGCAATCTCGCTTACAGCCTCAGAAGTGAACTCAAGCTTCATACCTTCCGTTCCTAATAGCTCCTTGTACTGTCTGGTGAGAGCGTTGCGTGGTTCGGTAAGTATACGTTCAAAATCTTCCTGTGTAAGACTTTCCAGCTCAACACGAATGGGCAATCGCCCCTGAAGTTCTGGGATAAGATCTGATGGACGTGCAATATGAAAAGCACCGGCAGCTATGAACAGAATGTGGTCGGTACGAACTGGACCGTGCCTGGTGTTGACAGTGGAGCCTTCGATTATTGGGAGAATATCACGCTGTACACCTTCGCGAGAGACATCAGGCCCTCCACTTCTTCCGTTGCTGCCTGCTACCTTGTCTATCTCATCTACAAAGATTATGCCGGTTTGTTCTGTGCGATAGATTGCATCACGGGTGATAGCATCTTTATCAAGCAGGTTCTGTGCCTCTTCGGCTGCAAATACGCGTTTAGCTTCGGCAATGGTTACCCGTCGCTGTTTGCGTTTTCTGGGTATGAGGTTGCTCAGTGGTCCCGACATATCCATATCATCCATTCCCTGACCAGGAAATATCTGCATAAAGGGAGTATTGCTCTGTTGCTCTTCGACCGTGATGTTGATCTCTTCATCATCTCGCAACCCGGACACTATCTGCTGTCGCAGTCTTGCACGTATTCTTTCAGTACGCGAAGCCTCCTGTTTCTCTTCGTCGTTTTCATTAGGATTTGTGGCAGTTGGTTCTGGAGCGGGTTCTCCTGCTGAATTACCTAAAAGAGGTCCCATCATCTGTCTGATGGCATGTGCCAGATCCTGCTGTTCATCATCTGGTTTTGCCGAACGCCGCTTTGATGAAGTAGGTGTAGGTTGCAGGATCTCAATGATGCGTTCGACAGCTCGCTCATTGGCAGCATCCTCCACCTCAACCAGCTTTTCCTGCTCCACTAGTCGTAGTGCCACCTGTAAAAGATCGCGAATCATGGAGTCAACATCACGACCAACATATCCTACTTCTGTGAATTTGGTTGCTTCTACTTTCACAAAAGGAGCATGGGCAAGTTGAGCGAGTCGTCTGGCTATTTCCGTTTTACCTACACCAGTTGGCCCAATCATCAGAATGTTTTTGGGAATCACCTCATCCCTCAGGTCCTCAGGGAGCAGCCTCCTGCGGTACCTGTTCCGAAGTGCGACAGCAACTGCGCGCTTTGCATTCTTCTGTCCCACGATGTATTTGTCTAACTCAGCTACAATCTGCGACGGTGTTAACTCTTCAGTGTTTTCAGGCATTCTTTTTTCCAATTGTTATATTATCTTACTGCACATTATACGCTCTGTTTGACCATGTCGGTAACCCCATCTGTAACACTGGCTTCTGTAACAGGTTCAGGATTGGGCAGCTGTTCAATAGGAGGCAGGTCAGCAAGTGAATTCATTCCAAAATAGTGCAGGAAATCTTGTGTTGTTGTGTACAGATTTGGGCGTCCAGGTGCATTCTTTTTGCCAGCTTCAGTTATCAGGCCACGTTCAAGTAGTGTCTTCATCACACCAGCAGCTGATACTCCGCGAATTGCCTCAATTTCAGGAGCTGTAACTGGCTGTCTATATGCAACTATGGAAAGTGTCTCAAGGGCGGCACGCGACAGTTTAGATGCCGATCTGGCAAGCATTTTCCCAACAAATACGGCATACTCACTGCGTGTTGCCAGCTGCCATCCACCGGCTATGTGAAGGAGTTGTAGCCCGCTGCCGCGTTCTGTTAGCTTTACTTGCAAAGAGCGAAGAATGCTCTCTGTTTCAGCCTCTCCCATCTCCAGTACTTTTGCTATATCTTCCAGCGGCACCGGTTCTCCTGCCACAAAAAGAAGGCATTCTATGGCTGACTCTGCATTAGTGCCTGCATCCATCATCCCATAGTCTCTTCATATAACAGGATGGCATCGCCAGGTTCATCCTGTGAAGCTGTGAGACGTCCCAAATTTAAAAGCTCCAGAATGGCAAGGAACGCAATTACAATGTCGTGGCGTGGGCATGGGAGATCAAAGAGAGTTTCGAACTGGATTCCCTGCTTACCTGCAGTGTGCAATCGTCGTATTATTTCGGCCATCTTCATCCGCAAGCTTACCCGACGTTTCGGTATGATTGTGGTAACAGGCTTGTCATCCAGTCCTGCTTCAGTAAGCAGCCGCTGAAGTGCTCGAAACAGTAACATGGGTGATGCCTGATTATGCAGCACTTGTAGCGGATATGAATCGGTGCACTCCTCGGCTGCACGAAAATAGATGTCACGCCTTATCTCTTCCCACTCTCTAAGCAGTACGGAGGTTTCGAGATATCGATCGTACTCCTGCAGTCTTTCAATTAGCTCTGCACGTGGGTCATAACCTTCCTCCTCGGTAACACTGGGTGGAAGTGGAAGCAGCATGCGGCTCTTGATTTCTATCAGGGTAGCAGCCATCACGAGATATTCGCCAGCTATTGCCAGATTAAGGGTTTCCATCTGGGCGAGCGCTGCCAGATACTGGTTTGTTATCTCGACAATAGGGATATCAGTTATCTCCACTCTGTTAGCTCGAATTAGCTGTAGTAGGAGATCTAGTGGTCCTTCGAATGCCGCAAGCACAACTTGTGGCATATCGGGGGGAAGCAGTGCGCTTCGCACACCTGCTGAGGCTGATGCCCTGGAGGATTTCATGAAATGCATTTTACTTCTGCAGGGGCATTAGTGTCAATACCAGATTAACTGATGAATTACAGCGTTAAAATATATCGCAATGCGACGTATTTGTTAAGGATGCTAATGGGTAGTTACGTAATTACCTTCTATTATTTTGTCTAACAAGAACATCACATTAAATGTACATGCCTACTGAATAAAATAGTTATCAAGTCATGTGGGTTTAGTTCCACAGTTCATCGAGGGAGGATATATGGTGCATAAGATACTGTTTCGAACGAATTATCCAGCAATGGGCAGCGGATTTTATTATGTATCCTGTCTATGTCTCTCAGCTTATCACAGTATCAGCCTGAAATTGTTTGCCTAAGAAGCCCCCGATTACTATCTGTTTTCTGCTAATGAGAGTAAGTAACATTGCCGTGAAATATGTAATACGGTTAGATAATTTTGGGGGGCTTAATACCACTCCACAGATATCAGAGTATCAGTCAACTTTCGAGCATGTTATGACTGATTCAGGTTATGAAATTGCTGATTAGCTTTCCTGATGTTTATTTCCGACCATTCACCAGTTCTATAAACTCCGCACGTGTGGCTCTGTCTGATCTGAACACACCCAGTACATGGCTAGAAAGCATCTCTACTCCCTGTTTTTCTACACCTCGCGCCATCATGCATAGGTGCTGTGCTCGAATTACTACGCCTACTCCCTTGGGTTGCAGGGTTTGTTGAACTGCATCGGCTATCTGAACAGTTAATCGCTCCTGTACCTGTAATCTTCTTGCATACATATCAGTAATGCGTGCAAGTTTTGACAGACCAATTATTCTGCCATCAGGGATATACCCAATACTTACAGTACCAAAAAATGGAAACAGATGATGCTCACAGAGAGAGAAGAATTCGATATCGCGAACCACGATCATATCATCGGAGGTCTCATGAAATATAGCGTCATTCACCACATCTTCCAGAGATTCATCGTATCCTCTGGTAACATACTTCATGGCCTCAGATGCTCGATGGGGTGTTTTTAACAGCCCTTCTCTTTCAGGATCTTCTCCAACTTCCAGAAGCAAGGTTCTATAGAGAGACTCAAGATCACGCACGGTTTCATTGCTCATTATACAATTCCTTGATATTATTTCTTGCTGATGCTAATTTCTGCGCCAGACTCTACCCAGATTTGCTGGAGCCGCAACTTTGCGACTGCTTCCAATGAGAAGGAGAAGAGTAACCACATAGGGTAATGCCAGAAACAGCTGATATGGGAGACGTGTTAGATTCAACTCTCCCGCTATCCCATATAGATGGAGAGTATGCAAAACAGAACGATAGTGAGAATCCAGCCCAAGTGCCTGCCCTTCGAACTGAAGTGAATCGGTAAAACCGAATATAAGAGCAGCTGCCAAACATCCCCATGGGTTCCATCTGCCTGCTGTCACAATGGCAAGAGCAATGAAACCTCTTCCCGCAGTCATTGCTGGCGCAAAAGTGTCAGTATAACCTACTGACAGATACGCGCCGCTTATTCCCGCCAGCATTCCAGCAAAGAGGAGGGTGAGTGTGCGTGTGAGTATAACATTTATCCCTGCTGCATCCGCTGCATCGGGCTGTTCACCGCAGGCCTTAATCTCTAATCCAATTCTCGTATGCTGCATAATCCACCAGACCAGTATTACGCAGGGGATAGTAAACAGAGACATCACAGGAAGAGAGTGGAACAGCATCGGCAGCTGATGTGTGATTGCACTTTTATTAGAGAAGAGAATTCGATAGAGAGTGCCGGTTAAGCCTAGAGAGAACAGGTTAATCACAACACCGATAACTACCTGGTCAGCTCCAATCTTAAGAGTAAGAATGGCAAGGAGGCATGCTAGAATTAACCCTGAGAACGCAGCAGCAAATACGCCCAGAATGGGACTATGTGTGAAGTAGGTAGTTACTGTGGCAATGAATGCACCCATCAACATGATGCCCTCAATTCCCACATTCACCACTCCAGAACGCTGGACCATCAATTCGCCAGTTGCGGCATAAATTAATGGCGTTGCTCCTGCAATGGAGGTTACAAGGAGGTTCATAGTTAGCGATACTATTGTCACTCCGCATTTCCTTCCGAGGCACGGCGTTTCCAGGCTCGCAGAGACACAATTAGCATTACTGCCACTGCCTGTACGACATTGATGATTACAGATGGAGTATTAATCATTCGCTCTGCATTACTTGAACCAGCGTTCAATGCTCCAAAAAATAAGGCAGAAAGAAGTGTCCCCAACGGTGTCAGTCCTCCCATAAGGGCTACTGGTATAGCATTGTATCCCCAGCCAGGGGAGAACTCAAGACTGAGTCGACTACTTACGCCCATTAACTGCACAACGCCAGCTAAACCACACAATCCACCTGATAGTAACATAGCTCTCATACGAATGGCATCCACATTATAGTGAGCAACATTTGCTGCACGAATATTGCTTCCGACCAGTTTTAAGGCAAATCCCTGACGGGTAAAATTGAGATATAGAGCAATGATTGGAACAGCTAGTACTGCTATTAGAACACCACCATGCAGTCTTGTTTGTATACCATTAGTCATGGAGATGGGGAGCAGGTGAGCAAAGAGGAGACTATTTGGAAGCAGGCTGGAATAGGGACCATTTTTCGACGCCTCTTGCAGAGGTCCTTCAACTGCGACACCAACCAGATAGAGTGCCACATAGTTTAACATAATAGTACTTATTACTTCCTGAACATTGCGATGAATGCGAAGCCATCCCGCAATTCCTCCCCATAAAGCTCCTGCTGCGGTTGCACCTACAATCATCAAAGGAATGACCAAGGATGATGACATCCATTTCAGCAAATGTGATATGGCTGTAGCGGTGAGTGCTCCCATTAGAAGCTGGCCTTCTCCACCTATGCTAAAGAGACCAGCCCTCCAGGCAACAACAATACTTAAACCTGTCAGTATCAGCGGGGTAGCTTTTACGATTGTTTCCGAGATGGCATTGATGTGGCCGATATCGCCTCCTCCAAAAGCTCCATCCCAGATAACTGGCATGACTTTAAGTGGATTAAATCTGAATATCAGCAGCGTAATTGCCATTAATAAAATTGAAAAGAGAGGATAGGTGATAAGAGGCACAATTCCACGAACTATGTTTTTCACAATATTGTATTTTTCGGCAGCTTTAGCTTCTGGTGTGAGCGGTAATGTTGCAGGTGAGTCTGCTGCCAGTTTCATTATTTACCACTTCCACTTTCTAAGCCCATTCCACCTAGCAGCATTCCAAGTTCCTCATCAGAACTTTTCACTAAATCATAATTAGTAAGAGATCCATGTGAGATAATTGCAGCCCTATCCGCCAGCAATTTTATTTCATCAATATCTGTAGAAAAGAGGACAATGGATGCTCCTCTACTTCTGGCTTCTAATAAACGTGAATGCACATACTCAGTAGCATGAATATCAAGACCGCGAGTAGGATTCATCGCAACTATAAGATCAGGATTTCGATACAGCGCTCTTGCAACAACAATTTTCTGCTGATTACCTCCCGATAAGGAGGATGCTGGCAGCCATGGATTGGAAGTTCGTATATCATATTCCTGAACAAGGGTGTAGGCGAGACTGTTCAGTTTCTTCTTTCGCAGAAACGGCCCATTCTGAAATGTTTTATCACGTACTGCATCCAGAAGTAGATTATCTACTATAGAAAGGTTAACTGCTAAACCATCCCGTCTTCTATCCTGAGGAATATATCCCGTAGACGGATTCTTCCCAGCTGCAAATTCAGAACCATTCCATAGAAGTGATCCAGCAGAATACTCGCGAATGCCTGCGAGGCATTCTGCTAACTCCAACTGACCATTGCCATCAACACCACCAATACCAAATATTTCCCCCTTGGCAATGGAGATATCCACACTGTTGACAGCAACTTCTCCTCGATCTCCAGATACAGTAATTCCCGTGCCACTGAGAACAGTATTGGCTGTATCCGTGCTTGAGGATTTTACTGCGGAGATTTTAACTTCCTCGTCAGTATCAACATCGCTGCCATACACCATCCATCTAGCAAGCTGGTGAACATCTGTTTTAGAAACTTCGGTTTCTGCAACATTGTTGCCTTTTCTAAGAATGGTAACCCTATCTGCAACCGCCATAATTTCTGCCAGCTTATGTGCAATAAGAATAACAGTTGTCCCGTTAGATTTCAAAGTTCTGAGAACTCGAAAGAGATCAGCCACCTCATCTACAGATAACACTGCAGTAGGTTCATCAAATATCAGGGTACTTGCATTACTGGATAGGGCTTTAACGATCTCAACTCTTTGTTGGAGTCCCACCGGTAGTGAGGATGTGATGGCATTTGGGTCTAAATGCCAGCCTAATTCTGCAGCCTTAGCCAGAGCAGTGGATGCTTCGTTTCGAGAGGAGTAGCGGGAAAAGCGTCCTTTGAATGGAAGATCAAGCGCAAGATTTTCGGCAACAGTGAAGGCTGGGACAAGTGTGAAATGCTGATGCACCATTGCAATGGAGTATTCTCGAGCCTCCCTGGGCGATTTGAGGTTTACTACGGATCCATTAACACTAATCTCTCCGGTATCAGGTCTGGAAAGACCAGCAAGGATATGCATTAGAGTAGATTTTCCAGCTCCATTTTCACCCAGAAGTGCATGGATTTCACCGCCCATGCACTCAAAATTTACATTGTTGAGAGCAAGAGTGCTGCCATAATGCTTGGTGATCCCTTTCATGGAAATAGCTATAGGGTTATTTGAAAAATGGAGCAATGATGAGTTCATTCACCTGCCATTGGCACTTTAAGTGACCCAGATTTTATTTGTGCCTCAGCAGTTGTCAATTTCTGTAACAAACTGGCAGGGATTTTTGCCTGGAGTGCTGGATTAATCACAAACCCGATAACACCCTGTGGCAGACCGTATGGAACAACAGAAGGTTTAAACGTTCCAAGTTCCACCTGTTGACAGATGGATTCAAAAACAGGCGTACAGTAGATGGGAGCACTTGCAAGTACCACTCCTGGGGCTGCTGAATTCTGATCATTATTCGTTCCCAGTGCATAGACCGGATGAGAGGGAGTTGAACTTTGTTCAACTGCATTGAATACCCCTTGTGAGGCGCTGTCCAAATCCTGGATGATGACATCAGCACCTTCCTGAATGAGTGGGAGTGTTGCCTCTTTGGCCTTGTCCACATCTTCCCAGTCGTTGGTATATACGGGATCCAGTACCTTTATATTAGGGTTGGCAGCCATTGCACCAAGTTTGAAAGCTGTAAACACACTCTTGACCGGCGCAATTGCCTGAGCACCAACTGACCCTACAATTCCTGCTTTACTCATCCCTCCAGCAAGCATTCCCAGCAGGTATGCTCCATCCTCAAGTTTGAAAACAATTGGTGCAACATTCGAGGCAACTTTATCTCCAGAAGAGATGACAAACATTGTGTTTGGGTAATCGGGAGCCATTTGAAGTGCGGGTGCCTGATACTCTTCACCATGACCTATCACAACGTTATATCCCAGATCAGCATAGGCTTCCAGATTGTTCTTTTGCTCTTCGGGGGTAGTGGCCATTTCCTTAATTGAAACATCTGCTGCCGGGAGATTAAGTTTCTGCTGCACTGCCTGCATTGCAGTGACAGCATCCTGATTCCAACCATGGTCAGTTTCGGAGCCAGAAAGAATTACTGCTACCTTAAACTGTTTTCCAGATACAGCTTTGCCTGGTGTCGCAGAAATTGGAAGCCGTTTTTGATTGGAGCGACCACAGCCGGTCGACAAGAGGAGAGAAGGAATTAGCAGTAACGACAGATGGAATGCTAGTTGACGTCTGACAGCAGCAGGACTCGGATGTATATGCAACTTGGTTACTCCTGATCTGAAAGTATCTAGATAAATATACTAGTTACATTACCATGTTTACTTCAAAAATGAGAACCTTGAATCGTTAATACACCGTCAGTCAATAAACAAATATCTCTGTATAAAATATATTTAAAAGATGAGTTGTTCTACGAGGGGGTTATTTATGATTGGAAAGGATGAATTAGATAGAGGTGTCTAATGGATGAATATTCATACCTTCATAATTGAAGCAGCAGGATATTGATGGTTTTTAAAATCCAGATGGATTGATTCAGTCATATATTTGCAAGTTGTGTGATCCGTTCCAAGCTGTCTATTAATATCATTTGACCTCTTAATTACTTTGGACATGTAGAGGTCAACGATATTAATACGTAAAAGTACAGAATCTAATGTTTGAGTGGCTTCATGAAATAGACAACATTCACGGTTGCCTGAATTTTCAACTGGCCAGTTGAAATTGGAGTGCTTGTTTTGGAATATGCATTCATTACCATTCGGCTTTCAAAGATTGGGCGTGGTGTGTAATTTGAACTTTCTGAAATACGAAATGGGAAAAGTAGAGCCATGCCAGAAGATGCCGCCAGAATACTTGCCTTCAAGTGAGCATGCTGAAGCGCTAGCACAAGTGCCTGAGCCTTTAGTTTATCAGGATTCTGCACGGCAAATGTGATATCACTCACATTGTTGGCACCTGCAGTTTCCACTGCATCTATTACTTTTCCTACTTCTTTGACGTCCAAAACAGTAATTCTTATGGAGTTTTGTGCTGTATATCCCACGATTTTAGGTGGAGCTACTTGATTGTTTGGAGGATATACCAAATCAGGATTAAGCGAATAGTCCACTGTTTGAATATCTGTCTTCACCACTCCTTGCGCTATGGCTGCATCAGTTACCTGCGTTGCGATCTTCGCATTTTCGGATGCTGCTAAATCCGCAGTTGCCGCTTTGGTAATTACACCTGCCGTAATCATCACTTCGTCAGGGATGGCTGTAACACTGCTAGTGGCACTCACCGTTATCTGAGGCATGTCCTTTGACGCGACTGCCTGAGCACCTCTACTCAATACTGCAAAACATATCAGACTACTCAAAATAACACATGATCTAATCATACATATCTCCTTCAGGTGAATGTCTACACATTTCTATGCTTTAGGACGTTGACAATAGATGTTATGTTTCTAAATTGCAGTTAACAGCAGTAAAGCTGGATGCATGTAAACCAAGGTGTAAGTTTACCGAATGTACTCAAAATTAGCGATCTGATGTACGGTTAATCGCTTGCGACAGGGAACGGAGGAAGCATTCGATGCCACTCAGTTAACTTTTGATATTGTGCTGCCAGGCATAAGATCGTGTTTTCACTCCAGTTGGGGCCAATAATTTCCAGGCCTAATGGCAAATTGTTTGCCCCAAAACCCATTGGTACTGAGATACATGGCCACCCTGCAAGATTTCCTGGGCCGCCATTACCACCCCATGGATTACTCTGTTCCATGAATGGAATTTCCGCCGAGATAGCTTCAGTCAGTAAGGTTGGAGCGATTAGCAGATCGAACTGGTCCCACAAAGTATTCAGAGTCTTTACTGCCTGAGACCGTAATCTCTGCGCACTAATATAATCAGCAGCACTTATATTTAGTCCCGTCAGCAATCCAGCCTGCTGACCTTTATCGGCGAGTAGTTTGATCTTATCTGACAGAATGAAGCTTTGGAAAGAGGCGCTCCCTTCTGCATTCACAATAAGCCCTGTTAGTTCATTGTAGGGAAAGCCTTCAGGATAGACTGCATCCGCAAAAGTGTGTCCAAATGAGCCAAGAGCTGAGAGTGCGTCCTTAAATTTGTCCTGTACGATCTGAGCATTTGCGTAATCGTGCTGTAGTACACCAATTTTAAGTTGTCTTCCATCAATGGTGCTGGGGATAAATTGAAAAGGGATTGTTGCGGCAGTACTATCCTGGGGATCAGGACCAGCTATAGCTTCGAGTATGACACCACAATCTTGAGCAGAGCGAGCCATTGGGCCAACTTTGTCTAATGTCCAGCATAGTGCCATTGCACCGTTTCTGGATACTCTGCCATAGGTAGGTCGTAATCCGCTTACTCCGCAAAAAGCTGCTGGCACTGTGATGCTGCCCCATGTTTCGGTACCGATTGCGAACCCTACAGCGGAAGCGGCCATTGCTGCACCTGAGCCTGAAGAGGAGCCTCCTGCCCACTGTGTGAGTGACCACGGATTTCTGCCGGGACCATGCAATGATGCTGAAGCGCTGCTGTAGCTTCCACCGCCAGCAAGCTCTACCATGGCCAGTTTGCCAATTAATACAGCGCCTGCGTCTCTTAGTCTGGTAATGACTGTGGCATCAGTATCTATAACTTGATCTGCATGAGCAGGGGATCCCCATCGAGTTGGTATGCCAACAGTGGATAAAAGATCTTTCGCCCCGTATGGTACTCCATGGAGTGGACCTCTAAACTGTCCCTGCTGCACTTCCTTGTCCATGAGACTCGCCTGTGTTAGCGCAGTTTCCGCTGTAATTTCACTGACAGCGTTTAAACCATATTGTGCCAGCTGCAAACGTTCAAGGAACATATTGGTAAGTGATACGCTAGTGATCTCCTTGTTACGAATCATGTCCCCGAGCTCAATTGCGGTCTTTTGAAGGATAAAGTATTCTTGTTTCAAATTTATTGACCCTCTTCAAAAGAAAGATGTGTAATAGGGTCACCTATGCCATCCGTCAGGTTACAATCACGAATTATTTTAATTAATTGATCCTGATTTTTGAGCATAGCTGAGATCAGTTCCTGCATCTCATTGTCATTTTGAAAGATATGGTCGGTGCATAAAATCTTCACTCGTGGATCTACGGGTTCGTTCTCCAAATATTATCTCCTTATGGATTATGCCCAGGTTACACAGTTCTTTCCGCTTCGTTTTGCTCTATACAGAGCTTCATCTGCTTTTTGAAGCAGATCGTTCACATTGAGAGCATCCTCCGGGTAGGCTGCTACACCTATACTGATGGTTCTGCGAATTTTAATACCTTCCAGCATTACGAATGCTCTGTCTTCCACCGCGTTTCTTACACGCTCGGCCAGCTGGCAGGCAGTATCTTTGCTGGTTTCAGGGAGGATAATTAAAAACTCCTCGCCACCAAATCTACCCACATAATCTACGCTCCTGATCGTTGATCGTAGAACTCCTGCAACTGTATTAAGCATGCGATCACCCGCTGGATGGCCGTAAGAATCGTTGAAGCTTTTAAAGCTGTCGATGTCCAGCATCAATATACTGAAAGGACGCTGATAGCGGTTACTGCGTCTGAGTTCATCTCGAAGAAGCTGTCCAGTATGCCTCTGGTTGCTAAGTCCTGTAAGGCCATCGGTATCAGCAACAGCCTGCAGCTGGCTGCGGTTCTGAATGTTCTCAAGTGCAATTGTTGCCTGCGGAACCAGTGCATCCAGTCGTGATACGTCCTCTGGGAGGAATGGACGGCTTGTCGGCCTTATCCAGTGAGCTACACCAAGCATCTCGCCATTCACTACAATGGGATAGAGAAGCCATGCGCCGGATGCTTCCTCATGGTCGGCACGATAGTTGTCTGTGGCAGCATCAGGAATGATTCGCGGACGCACTCTGGAAGCAGCATGTCCCACAAGTCCCTCACCAAATCTTGCCACCCGGTGAGTAAACGGTCCAGCGTCAGGTAGTGAGACTGCAGGCTGCAATTCACCAGTTTCTGGATCCAGTATCCAAACAAGAGAGCGAACAGAAGGTGTGAGATCATGTGCGAGTTTGAGAAAACACTGAAGCAGTGCAATCGAGTTCGAGCTCTCAGCACACGATACACTTGCCCGGCCCATCTCTTCTGCAGCCTGAAGCTGTTTACGCAGGGTGTTCATTTCTATCATCTGTCTGGAGGCTCGTTCTGCAAGTAGAATTAGCAGGAGAAGTGCCGCAGAAGTTAATGCTCCAAATCTGTGATACAGTGGAGTAAGGAGAACAATTCCTGGCATTCCGATGCAGACTGGCATGAACCATCGTTCACTCACATATCTCCGAGGGAAGTATCCTAATTCAGGACTTCGGAACAGTTCAATAACAATTCCTACTACGGAAGCTGTAATCCAGGCAACCATAGGGACAGGTATGAACCGGTAGTGGGTTGATAGGTGTTCTACGACACTTACCGAGATTGCAATGAGTGCAAACTGGGCACCCCGGAACCTCACAGCTGAGGGAGACATACCTTTTGGCAGGGCTATCCTGGAAAGGAGATAAAAGCAGATGAGAGATGCCCATGCAGCTGCAGTGGGTGAGAACCAGAGAGCACCGGCAAACACAAGCAAAGCTACACCATCGGGCTTCAATGTGATTGGGGTTGGACCTATATACCCAAACCATAGCATAAGCGAAAGTAAAATAATAAAGTTCCAAAACTCTACCGGAGTACCTTCTCTGGTGATCTGTCTGATTATGCAAATCACAAACAAAGATACAAACAGATAACGCCTTAGAAACTCTGAGATATGTGTAAATAAACTTTTGCTTGATGCCATGTTAATCCTGCCTGAGGCATGTTATAACTCTAGAGGTATGCGTCGAACTGATCAAAAAATCCGTTATCGCTTTAAAACAACTTACGATTACTGAAGATTATAACATATTGTTCTGCAAGTTACATTACACCTAGCATAAGCTATACTTACATCAACATATATCCCGCCTTTTCATACGTTCGAGGATATATTTCAACTTAAGACGAGGTGCCAAGAAAAACATCTGCATCGGCGGGCGGCAAGCAGCAATTGGTTTAACTGATTACTCGTATCTTAATGCATTGATAGGATCGAGACGGGAAGCACGAACCGCTGGAAGTGTGCCAAACAGTACACCCACAATGCCACATACTGCCAGTGCCATTGCAGCAATGAAAAGAGTTATCTCTGGCTGCAAAACTGAGAAATGTGCAATTGCTTCACATACTACCCATGATAGAATCAGTCCTGCAATACCGCCAATAAACGACAGCAGCAGGGCTTCCATTATGAATTGGAGGAAAATGTCCCGCTGTTTTGCTCCAACTGTCTTGCGGATTCCTATTTCTCTGGTTCGTTCGGTAATCGTCACCAGCATTATGTTCATAATTCCTATGCCAGCCACCAGCAGGGATATAGTTGATATCAGCACCAGTAGATCCTGCGCCATGTTCAAGAGTTTATCTACTAGCTCCAGCCCCTTTTTCTGTGTGATGACTCCAAAGTCATCCACTCCATGATGAGTCTTCATCAGTACTGCATTTAGATTAGCGATAACTTTGTCGGCTGGGTGCTTGTAATCTGTTTGAATTACAATTCTGTTTACCTGACATCCTGGAATCAACTTGGCAGCCGAATCTGGTAGGTATACAAGGGTATCCAATGCCATTAACTGCCCAGCCAGGGAACTGCTCTGTGAGGGTTTTGCAAGAACTCCAACCACCTTCCACTTCAATCCTTGAATGGTAACCGTTTTGTTGATGGGGTCGGCACTACCAAACAGGTCATGTGCAGGCTGATAACCGAGTATGCATACGTGTGTCTGATTGTCGTTGTAATATGAACCTGCTGCTAGCCTTGTAGGATTCATCTCCACCCCGGCTCGGTTACATGCCACCACAAATGCAGAAGTTGTGTTGCTTGCTGTGAGGCCCACGTTGCCAGAGATGATGTAGACAGGTGATATTTTGGCAACCCCTGGCACCTGTTTAAGAGCCTTCACATCTGTTGTTGTAAGGGTGGAGATGCCAGCCATTGCCGCAAAGTTAGGTTGACCATTATCATCCAGTCTTGATGGAACAACCAGGATGAGATTAGCTCCAAGTCCATCGACCTGTTGTGAAATTTGAGCCTTCACTCCCTGCAGTATAGCAACCAGGCAGGTGATTGTCAGTACTCCTATTGTGATACCGGAGACTGTCAACAAACTTCTCAAGCCGTTCTGTCTGATGGATCGCACTGCGGAGATTAAGGCTCCAGTGCAGCTTGCCCTGGAGCTTAGACTCCGATCAGGAATTTTCAGGTGTGATGTTGTATTCTTTGGTTTTAGGATTGAGTCGCTCATATGTTCTAATACATTCATTACGCATTGGACTGTGCTACTGACTTCACACAGATTTTAACAAATTCTACAGTTCAGGATCCTGCCATATAATCACTCACATCAACCCAGCAGTACAATGGACTCGAAAACAATATATATGTTTAACAATACCAGGATAAATTGACAGGATGACCGGTATTTCTGATATAATTAAAACAGTTATTGAAATTTACTATCATATCAGGGTTCCCCATCTACTTATCAATCTCTATAGCTTAAGAGGGCCGGTGTTTTCATGAAATAGAGTTGCTATAGAAGGAATGCAGGCAGCCCGAGAAAGTTCTTATGGAAGTTATCAGAATTAATGGTGGCTATCCTCTTAAGGGTGAGGTTAGGATAGGTGGGAGCAAGAATGATGCTCTCGCTGTCATTCCTGCATCTCTTCTTATTCAGGGTGTATCAGTTCTCCATAATGTCCCTCATATCAGCGATGTTGAAAAGCTATTAGAGATATTGCGATCTATGGGTGCTTCGGCCAATTTCCGATCTGACGGTGCTCTGGAAATTGATGCTACTCATATATCTACTACTGAAACCCCTCACGACCTTGTCAGGCAAATGAGAGCATCTTTCAATCTGCTGGGAGTACTTCTAGCCAGATTTGGAGACGCATCCGTTGCCATGCCGGGTGGGTGCAATATCGGCACTCGTCCGGTTAATTTCCATATCAAAGGACTGGAAAGTCTGGGAGCAGAATTAAGGTTTGAGCATGGCATCTACAATGGCAAAGCAGCCAGGTTGAAAGGTGCTAACCTGTATCTGGAATTCCCTTCAGCTGGGGCCACACAGCATTTAATGTGCGCTGCATGTTACGCTGAAGGTGAGACAGTAATTGAGAACTGTGCCCAGGAGCCCGAAATCGTTAACCTTGCTCACTACCTCAATGCATGTGGCGGGTCCATAAGCGGTATGGGCACACCTACTATCACTATTCATGGTGTAAGCAGCCTGCATCCTGCAGAGTTCAACATCATTCCAGACCGGTTGCAGGTAGGTACCTATGCAGTTGCCGCAGCAATAACTGGTGGTAACGTGAAAATCATCAATGCATATCCGGACCACTGCCGTCCTGTTCTAAGTAAACTTCAGGAGATCGGTGTGGATGTGAAAACATCGGAAGATGGCATCAACATATCCAGAAAAGGCAGATTGCGGGCAACTGACATAAAAACGATGCCGCATCCAGGATTTCCTACCGATATGCAGCAGCCCTTTGTAGCACTGCTAAGTGTAGCGGAAGGCACCTCCATGGTGACCGAGACTGTTTACGAGAGCAGGTTCAGGTATACCACTGAACTTCAAAGGATGGGAGCAGATATTAAGGTTGAAGGACCCACTGCCGTAATTAGTGGAGTTCCACAGCTAACCGGAGCACCTGTATCCTGCACAGATCTACGTGGCGGAGCTGCAATAGTTGTTGCAGGACTGGCAGCCCATGGAGAGACAAGAGTTTCAGAGCTTGATCATATAGATAGAGGGTATGAAAACTTCGTGACCAATCTACAATTACTCGGGGCAGACATCATTCGCACCCCCTTAGAAACTCCAGGGAGGGTTCCACTTGCATAGCTTAGTTCCCACTTTAGGAATTGACTTGGGGACGGCAAACATACTGGTTTACGAAAAAGGGAAGGGTATTGTTCTTAGGGAACCATCAGTTGTAGCAATCTCAAGTCAAAGTAAAAAAGTTCTGGCAGTTGGGGAAGATGCCAGACTTATGCTTGGAAGAACTCCCGGAAACATCATTGCAATCAGGCCGATGAGTGATGGAGTGATTGCAGACTACACTACTACCAGGAAAATGCTTGAGCATCTCTTCAGGAAAGTAGTTGGTAGAAAATGGTTGTTCAAACCTCGCGTACTTATCTGTGTCCCATCCCAGGTTACCAGCGTTGAAAAGCGTGCAGTAAGACAGGCTGCTTTAGAGGCAGGTGCCAGAGAGGCATTCACAATTGAAGAGCCAATGGCTGCTGCAATTGGAGCAGGCCTACCCATCTCCATGCCAGGCGGCAACATGGTTGTCGACATCGGAGGCGGTACCACAGACATAGCCGTTATCTCGTTGTCTGGAATTGTGACCAGCGAGAGCTTGCGTGTTGCCGGAAATCGTATGGATGAAGTTATAACCAGACATATCAAATCTGCTCACAATTTGATGATTGGAGAAAGAACAGCAGAAGAGATCAAAATGCGAATTGGTTCAGCTTATCCCCTTGAACAGGAGCTCTCATATATTGTTAGAGGCAGGGATATGGTGGAAGGTCTCCCGAAATCGGTTGAGGTGTCCTCATTAGAGATTCGTGAAGCCCTGTCGGATCCTGTGAATGCGATTGTTGAAAAAGTGAAGCGAGTTCTGGAATATACACCACCTGAACTGTCATCCGATATTATAGAAGCTGGTATTGTTCTTACAGGAGGCGGGGCACTTCTGAGAGGCTTGGACAGACTCCTGATTGCAGCGACAGGCATTCCAGTGCGAGTGGCTGATGATCCATTATCCTGTGTGGCAATTGGAACTGGCAGGGCTCTTGATGAGATGCCTGTGATACGTCGAAGTCAGTAGTCAATAATTCCAACTTCTCCTGAGGAGACTTTTCCATGAGATCTATCTTTCTTCGTTTGATGGTAGTTCAGTCTACTCTGTTTATCTCATCGGCGGTATCTGCGCTTCCAAAAGATGTACCGTCGCACTCGTGGGCCAGTCATGCTGTGGAAGTGGCTCTGTCCAATGGAATTCTCACCACAGATTCTCACGGGCGCTTTGATGGAAAAGCGGATGTTACTGTTGCTGAGGTGGCCAATTCACTGGAAAAACTATCCAAACGTATCATCGCTAAAAGATGGGTAGACTCTTCCAGCAGCCCGCTTCCCAAAGGCTCTAACACTATTCTGGAGCATGGAGACTGGGAGCATAAACGGGTGAACCGCTACATGCTTGCGGCAGTACTGGTTAGAATGGGTGATTACTGCGAACATGGGATTCTTCGTGCTTCAAACGGTGCTAAAGATACCGATAAATCTACTGCACTACCATCAGTTCCCGTCATCACAATGGCTAAATCAAATCCCGCATATTCCGCAGTTCATTACCTTGCTCTTCATCACATGCTATGGAAAGATTCACCTCTGTTATCTGCTAATACAACCATTAACGGAAAAGTATTAAGCACTGTGTTGGCTCAGATGGTTGTGGGCTTGAATAATATGCTTACTTCACTTGGACATGATGCAGAGAATGACACACCGGATGCCAGCTTCCATGCAAGATCCAAAAAGTGACGAGATAAAGTGCAAATGCTGGAGGCGCACGCCTACCAGACTTCGATGTGCTCATTGCGAGAAGATAATATGTCCTTACTGTCTGGTAGAAACGCCCGCCGGATTCATTTGCAAAAGCTGTGCATCACCTCTGTCTAAACCGCTATTCCAGATTCATCCAGCTGTTATGGCAAGAGGCCTTTTAGCTGGCTTGATTCTGGCAGGCTTCGCTGGGTTCATCCTTGTAAAATTTCTGTATAGAGATGATATTTTCGCAATAGTATTCTCTGTTCTGTATGGGACCGCAGTTGCTCACATGGAGCTAAGGCTACTGGATCGAAAGCGAGGTATCAGAGCAGAGATTATCACCGGATCTGTTGCATTCTTTGGAATTATGCTGGGTGCACTACTGCGATCAAGGAATCTATCAACTTTCAAAGATCCTGTGATTTACATAATGCTGGTTTCAGCTACCTTCATGGCAGTTAGCAGAATAAGAAATCTATGAGTGAAAATACAATCGATCCAAAAAATGTAATCAGCATCAGTTTAGGCTCATCTTCTGGAGACTTTTCCCGTACTATTATTCTTAATGGTCTAACAGTCAACCTTAAGCGCGAAGGAACTAACGGTGATCTGGAGCATGCTAAAGAAAAAGTGAGGCTTGTAGATGGTTGTGTGGATGCAATAGGATTGGGAGGCATTGATATCTGCCTTAGAGTGAGGGGTGAAAAATTCTTTATTGGCGAAGGGCTTAAACTGGCAGAACAAGCCCATGTATCACCAGTAGTCGATGGAAGTGGTCTGAAAGATACTCTTGAAAGAAGTGTAACCAGAAACCTTGTGGAAGCTGGTTTGATATATCCGGGTATCAAGGTGTTAATGGTTAACGCACTGGATCGATTTGGCATGGCTGAAGCTTTGATTGAAGCTGGATGTATATGTCAATTTGGAGATCTGATTTTTAATTTGGGAATAGACTATCCTTTAACCACTCTGAATGAACTCCATGAACTTGCCACAAAGTACCGGAAACGACTCTTAACAACACCTTTTCATATGCTGTATCCAACTGGATCATCCCAGGATGAGACTATCGCCAATCCTAACTTTGCCAAGTACTATTTAGAGAATGATGTGATTGCAGGGGATAGACATCTCATCTCAAAGCATCTTCCTAACAGAATAGACGGAAAAGGTATTCTTACAAATACTACCCGGGAAAGCGTCGTGAAGACATTCAGGGATGCAGGTGCTACATGGTTGGCTACCACCACGCCTGAAATGGAAGGCGTATCAGGAGGCACAAACCTGATGGAAGCTGCACTAACAGCTGTGGTGGGTTGCAGGCTGGAAGATTTGTCTGTGAATGAGGTTACTCACTTGATTGAGAATCTTGGCTGGACTGGTTCCATACACCCTTTTACAGAGAGGAGAGGAATTGAGCACTAATCTAGGAGAAGATCTAAAAGATAGTTTGGAGAAATTTGCAAAAGACTGTAACTCCAATGAGCGTCTTATGGTGATGAACAAAGATTGGAATAGAGTGATCCATGTATGCGCAAGTGATATCAAGTGTGATTACACGCTTGTCTCCAAAGATGGATCCATCAGCCTGACCCCAGGGAAACCATCTTCTGCAGACATGGTAGTGCAGTCCTCGGCAGAAATTCTCACATCAGTATTCTATGGTGAAGTCTCCCCAAATGAACCGTATAATGAGGGCACTTTAAGAGTACAGGGTTCAGAACAGGATGTGCTTCGGTTAGACTTCATCACGGCGATGCTATGGGAGGAGTAGAAACTCCGTCTGATCTGTCATCGGAACTGAAACGGACTATCGGCCTGCGTACTGTCATATCAACGAGCGCTGGCCTCACCTTCGCATCATCCACGTTTCTGATTGTAGTGACGGTAGGTTTTGCAGTAGGAGGTAAAGGTGCCTGGCTACCCATTCTCATAGCCGGGATTCTGTGTATCCTGGCTGCTTCAGCATTTGCAGAACTTAGTGGGCTATATCCTAACGCTGCAGGAATACGGGTATATCTCCAGCGAGCATTCAGTGAACAGGTTGCGTTAAGTGCTTCTCTCACATATATGTCGATTGTTTTGCTAGTTGTTGGCGCAGAAGCGTACGTGCTATCTTTTGTACTGCATGACGCAATGCCCTCAATTCCGCCTCCTATATGGATTTTTATAATGCTGACTGTAGCAACTGCGGCAAATTTCCGAGGGTTGAAAGTATCTGGAGCATTACAGGATCTAATTACATATTCAGTAGTGATCAGTATAATCCTGTTTAGTCTGCTTGCTTTGAAGTCAGTTCAACTGCATATACCTTCGCTTATCATGCCGGGCAATTTCAGCGGGGTAGTGACAGCAGTAGGGTTTGCGATTTTCCTTTTTGTCGGATTTGAATGGGTAACGCCTCTTGCAGAAGAGGTGAGAGAAATCAAAACCATTGCAATTGGAATGTATGTTGCTGTTATCTTACTAACGCTGGTATATTCCTTCATAGCAACAGCCATGTTTGCCACTACTCCAAACCATTCCATGCTTGGTACCTTAACGAATCGTAATCCAACGCCTCACCTCACATTTGCAATGCATGTGTTTGGCGTGCCTGGCAAAATTCTCATGATTATCACCAGTATTGCCATGTCACTCACTACTTTCAATGCTGGCTTGATCAGTGTTAGCAGATTCCTGTATGCTTCGGCGAGAGATCATGTACTTCCCAACAAACTCGCTCACGTCTCAATTAAGTATGCAACTCCGGATACTGCGGTCATTGTAGTATATCTGTTCAGCATAATGGTATCCTTTCTGGTCTATTACACACATACCTTTCTGTTGATGGTTAACATGGCAGCAGCCACAGAAGCATTCATCTATGCATTTGCAGCCGCAGCGGTGGTGAAGTTGCGCAAGTCGGAGCCAGATAGAGACAGAGCGTTTAAAATTCCCGGTGGAACAGGAGTATCGACAGCAATTTCAATTTTGTTTGTGGTTATTGGTATTCTGGTCTTTATTCAGCCAGGGTGGCAAACGGAGGGCGCTGGTATACTTCTGTTTTGTGTTTCGCTCTGTTGGTGGGTATATATTAAGCGCGTTGCAATACCCCGCAGGGAGCAAATAAAAGCAATGAGATCAAGTCGTAGCACAAGACGTATTAGAACTGAAGAAGGATCATGATGCAGAAATTTGCTTTTATAATTCATCCAATTGACGCAAAAAGAGACGTAGCGAGGTCGTATCCGATCGCGAAATACCTGCCCGAAAGGGTAGTAGAAGAGTTCATTAAGCACAAGTTTCCCATTACCGTAGCTGAAGTATCAGGGGTTAAATCGCTGACTGGAGAAGAACTTCAGGGCTGGCTTATCGCGTGTCCGCTAACACCAAGGCAGTTAATCAGTCTACCCCCGGATTTCGTATTAAAACGGCTGGAACAGTGTGGCATGATAGCTCAGGAACTCGGTGCAGGCATACTGGGCTTGGGTGCATTCACGGCTATTGTGGGTGATGGCGGGATTACACTCGCTCAGCGACTTCCAGGTATTGCCATCACAACTGGAAACTCATATACAGTTGCTACAGCTATTCAGGGTGCTAAAAAAGCCGCTGCATTGATGGGACATCAGCTGGAACAGTCACAGGTTGCAGTGGTGGGAGCAACCGGATCGATAGGGAGGACGTGTGCAGAAGTACTGGCACGGGAGGCAGCCTCCATTGTGCTGGTTGGAAGGGATGAGACACGTTTGAACAGGATTGCTGCTGATTTAAGAGATATATCATGTGGAGATGTACTTGTGTCCACATCTGTCCCCGAAGGGCTTAAGAACGCCGATGTTGTTATTACAGTTACGAGTGCGGTGGATGCAGTTATCCAACCCTCCGACATTAAAATAGGAGCGGTCGTTTGCGATGTTTCGAGGCCGAGAGATGTTTCAACGCGTGTGGTTAAAGAGCGCAATGATGTTCTGGTTATAGAGGGCGGGATTGTACAGGTTCCGGGAAATATGGTTTGTAAAAAACCTGGTCGCGATGAACAGTTCAGTTTTGGCTTTCCACCTGGCACTGCATATGCGTGTATGTCTGAGACGATGATGCTTGCACTGGATGCGAGATATGAGAATTTCACACTTGGTAAAGAAGTAACAGTGGCACAAGTGGATGAAACGGAACGTCTGGCTGCCAAGCATGGATTCCAGCTTAGCGGATTCAGATCGTTTGAGAAAGAAGTGTCTGAGGATACAATTACCAGAGTGCATTCTAATGCGTGTAAAAAGCAGGAGTTAAGCCCTCTAGTTGGAGAAGAAAAAGTACGGATTTAACATGCATGGCGCATAATATATCCTGAAATTCATGATAACTATAGTTAACAAGCATCACCATCTAATGGCTTAGTTACTAGCCGAGCATGCTATTGACCGCTTATAAACTATACGTTTAAATTTTGTCATGTTCAAAATAACAAGGAGTTACATTTGGAACGAACGTACATAATGGTGAAACCTGATGGTGTGAGACGTCATCTCGCTGGCGAGATCATCAAACGTTTTGAAACTAGAGGTTTCAAGTTGATTGCAATGAAGATGGTGTTACCAACCCGTGAGATCGCTGAGAAGCATTATGCTGTGCATAAAGAGAAGCCCTTTTTCAAAGATCTGGTCGATTTTATCACAGCAGGTC
>JAJZFJ010000015.1 GCA_021805395.1 bacterium | reverse complement strand
TCCCTCCGCCACAAAGATCAACTGTACCGCGCCCGCCTTCCTGCCGGCAGGCAGAGAAAAATTCTCCGTCATGTTCGCGTCTGCGATCCGCGTGCGATCGACGCGAAAATATTTCGACTGCACCAGCAACTCGCGCCTGACGCTTCCGGCCTGCGTGTCATCGCCAGGCTCCAGTTTCGGCTCTACCTTTCCTGCATCGGTATGCAGCCGGATTGCTTGCAATCCATCCTTCAGGTGCATCGCCTCGAAGCCCTCCCGGAACTATCCAGGATGGCATGAGACGGGAGCCCGTCATCATCTCTACCAGATCGAGTATATATTCTCGCTGCTGGAAGCTGTAAAAGAACACAGACATTGCACCAAGATCCAGCATGTGCGTGCCAAGCCAGACGAGATGACTGGCAATTCTCTGCAGCTCCATGAGGATGACCCTGAGAGCCTGTCCACGTGGAGGAGGTTCGACACCCAGTAATTTTTCAACGGATAATGTGTAGGCAGCATTATTTATAAGCCCAGACACATAGTCCATTCTGTCCGTAAGAGGAACGGCTTTTAAATAGCAGTTGTATTCAATTGTTTTTTCAATGCCAGTGTGTACATAGCCAATGTGCGGTGTGGCATGAACAATTGTCTCGCCATCCATCTCCAGAACAATTCGGAGAACTCCATGTGTACTGGGATGATGAGGTCCCATGTTCACTATCATGGTGGAATCGTTAAGGACCTCTAACTGTACACCGGGTGCGGATGAGATGGGGGTACTGGAAACTGGTGCTAATGTATCTGTTGACATGTCAATTTACCTACTTTTGTCTAGTGTTGGTAGGGTGGGTGGTACTGGTGGGGCAGTTTGAGTGCCATACTGTTTCTCTCCCTGAACATCGCCTGTCCGGGCTCTGTAGGATTCACCTGGATGCTGTACGGGTACTTCGCTTACCGCCGGCCCGAATTTGCCATTTGGAAACTGCACTCGTTCTCCACCTAGCGGATAATCTTTTCTCTGGGGATGTCCAACCCAGTCGTCTGACATAAGGATTCTTCTAAGGTCTGGATGGTCAAGAAATTTTATACCAAACATATCGTACACTTCACGTTCGGGAAATAATGCTCCCGGGTAAACACTTGTAATTGAATCAACTTCTGGCTTATCAGCTTCAACGCATACCTTCAGAAAAAGGCGTCTGTTCGTTCCATACTGAATACCCGATTTCTCATATATCACAGAGTACAGGTTGTACACTACCTGAAACCGGAAATCTGGGAACTTGTCGAGGTAATCGACGCCTAAACACTCACCAAAAAAGTTATACTGCAGCTCGGGATCTTCCTTAAGGAGCTTGCAGATATCCCGCAGATACTCTTTAAAAATAGTTAATCTTAGATCGCCTCGGAATGTATCTATAAGTTTGATTGCATCTGGGAATGCAGCATTTATTTTCAAAACCTCAAGAGGTATCTCCTGAGTTTCAGTTCCGTTTTCTGAGACTATCGTAGTTGTCATGATATACCCTTAACTAGGAGGAGATTTGTTCTTGTAAGTTTCGGCCAGGTTCGGTGTACTGTGTGTAATCAGAGTTTGCCTGGGGTAGTTCCTGATTCTCCTCCTGAGCAGATGCGCCATATGCTGGAATTCGGGGACCAGCCTGCAGGTGAGAAAGATCGGTCTTACCAGAAGATTCGTTACCAAAACGGATGGCAGGTCGGGGAGCGAGGGTCTCGAAAGATGGTACTAGATGCTTTTTGGCGAGCTCACTCTCTTCCCAGTCTAAAGCCCCTTTGCCAATGAGGTAAAAATACCCCACAAAGAGGATAGCAACAAAAATGCCCATCTCAAAATAGTTGAATAGTTTCATTGTAAAAGACATTGAGTGATATGCAACAGCCCACGGATAGAGGAAAATGGTCTCAATATCAAATACAATAAACAGCATTGCGATTAGGAAGAACTTAACTGGAAAGCGTTCTCTTGCATTTCCTACAGGCCTCATTCCGCACTCGTATGGTGTTTCTTTAATCTTGCCTGGTTTTTTGGGACCAAGAAAGAATGAGCCAAATACCATTGCACCCGCAATGACTGTAGCAATTGCCATCATGATTAGTATTGGAAAGTAACCAGACAAATCGTTCCTCCAATATGCTCTCAACCCAGATATGCTGGAATGTGTTGAGTATGTGCTTTATTTCACAATATCACTTATACGTATCATTGTACCAGAACTTTAGCTTTCTCCTCTACTAATGAGACAATTGTTTGTCCGGGGCGTGGTGTAACTGTTAACTGTGGAGAGAAAAACTGGATCTTCCTGTCCTCCTTAATTAACAGCAGAGGAAGAGCAGAATTTCCATACTGTTTTATATATTCATTATATCCAAACTCTTTCGTGAGCGGGGTGCCCTTCACCACACTTCCTGAGGATATCTTGTTCATTAAGTTGTTATAAGTTGATTCAGAAGAAAACAGATAATCACCTCTCAGCGTTTGAGGCAGATCAGCAGACTGTTTATGGTTAGTAATTTCAACGGGAAGCTGAAAGACTCTGTCTGACCCAAATACATCTGTAAACTGGAGCGCTGCAAGAGCATTCACTTCATTGTTGGGAGTTACTGCAAGCAGTGTTCCAATCCCGGTAAGATCCAGCTCTTCCCGGCTAGATCGTGAGAATATATCAAGGGCCAAAGAAGGGATACCATCCATACGTGTTTCAAGCACCCTCGATCTGTTGCTGTCTATCACAAGCACTGCAAAGTTCTCTTTCATGAGGTATTTTGCAAGCTGTCGTGAGAGTGAATGTGCTCCCAGAAACAGAACACCCTGAGGGTCATTGTGAGCAAGATCTAGCAGTCTGGCTAAGGGATCCGCAATCAGTCCATAAAAAAGCACGGTCACAATAATAACCAGAAAGGTCACTGGCACTATCTGTTCTGTTTTGTCTGCACCTATGGCAGCCATTCTAAGTGCGAAGATGGAAGATACAGAAGCTGCAACAATCCCTCTGGGTGCAATGAATGAAAGATAGATTCGTTCCTTGAGTGGTAATTTGCTTCTTACTGTGGAGATTAGTACCGAGATTGGTCTCACCACTATAATCAGAAAACCAATCAGCATAAGCCTGTATGGCAGGTTAGTGAGAAGCTCGTGCAGCTTAAGTCTGCCAGCAAGAACTATAAAGAGTGCTGCAATAAGCAGGGTTCTTAATGACTCCTTGAACTCTATGATATGCTTCACTCCAACCCATTCCTGATTTGCAAGCAGTATCCCAGTCACGGTAACAGCCAGTAAACCGGCCTCAGGCTGGAACAAGTCGGCAACTACGAATTCAAGCGCTACAAGCGATAGCGATGCGGGGTTCTGAAGATAATCTGGAAGCCATCTCTTGTACAATATAAGAATAAGAACATATCCGGAAGCCAGCCCTACTACTGAACCAGACACCAGCGTTCTTAGAATTGCTATTATCAAAAAGGATGCAGGATGATGGCCGTTCCCTTCGAATACGCCCTGGAAGACTATCAAACTGAGAACAGCACCAATCGGGTCTATAACAATTCCCTCCCACTTCAGAAGCGAAGCGACATCACCTTCTGGACGCACCTGCTGAAGAAGTGGACCGATTACTGTTGGACCGGTTACTACGAGAATGGCACCAATTAAAAACGAGAGCTGAAGATCGACTCCGCCAATTGCATGAGTTGCCCAGGTTGTTAGAATCCATGTTGTTAACACCCCTATGGTAAGAAGTCGAAACAGTACGTTTCCCACACCTTTCAACTCGGAAAACTTGAGACTCAATCCACCTTCGAACATAATTACCGCAACAGATACGGAAATAAGAGGAAGCAGGATGTTACCGAAAAGCTTGCTGGGATTTAACCACCCTGTGATTGGTCCAACGATAATGCCCACAATGAGAAGTATCAGTATGGAGGGAAGTTTTAATTTGGCTGCCAGCCACTGTGAACATGTGCCCAAGACAGGAATGGATGTGAGTTTTAACAGGATGATATCACCCATAAATTGTGATTCCTGATGTACTCCCTGTCATCATCTCCCGGTTAATGCTGTGTTGGCAGTATATATGCGGCATAAGTAGTCCTGTATAAACTTAAGGATATTGTATGTTCAAGTAGATACTCATAAGCCATTTAATTATGGCTATTGATAGAATACTCACATCCATGGTTCAATAACTCCCAAAAGGTTTAGTAGAAAGCCAGTTTGAGGTGACAAAAATGGGAAATGTTTTGAGTGTTGAAGTAAAATCTAGAGAATATAAATTTTACTGGCTGGATGGTTTTAAGATTTGATTAACGTGTGAAGCAAACCCAAAAGTTGAAATGGCCAATAATGAGATTGCAATTTGACAATGATAGAGGATTGTGCTACTATAATTACGAATAGATTGTAAGGAGGCGCTAAGTCCTGTGCCGCTGACCAGAGAAAACAAGCAAAGTGTGATCGGTGTGAATGCTAAACACGAGGGTGATACTGGCTCTCCAGAGGTGCAAGTTGCACTACTGACGGCGCGTATCAGCCAGCTTACTGAACACCTGCGGGAGCATAAGCATGATCATCATTCAAGGCGAGGGCTTTATATGATGGTTGGACGCAGAAGGAAAATGCTCACCTACCTGAGCAATAAAGACATAGAGCGATATCGATCACTCGTGAGTAGCCTGGGTATACGCAGCAAGCTGTAAACATATCAGGCCAAATTTTAGCCGGGCTTCTGCCCGGCTTGCTTACTTTATGAGTGACAAATGTTCGTGCAATGTCCGTACCACTTTTGCCCACAATATCGGGTTCAGGCTAAGTGGATTGATTGTTAAGTTCATAAACAGAACAGTCTACTTATTTTGATTTCCCCACACTGGGTGTATGAGATGTCGATTTGTTCACTTCTCTCCCCAACCATATTAATCGAATTCAATAGATCTGAAGGTGTGACGTCATACCTTGATATCTAATTACCCCATTAACGGATTAATTCCGTATTATTATAAGATATGAACTCTTTCAGGAGAAAAACTTGACGCATTCTGTAACCCGTGAAATTGCCGGGCGTACCTATCGCCTTGAAACTGGCAGGGTAGCCAAACAGGCAGGTGGAGCTGTATGGCTCTATTGCGGAGATTCCGTAGTTCAGGCAGCTGCAACAATGTCTCGCGAACCTCGAGCTGGCCTTGACTTCTTTCCTCTAACCTGCGACTATGAAGAGCGCAAATATGCAGTCGGTAAAATACCCGGCGGCTTCGTGAAAAGAGGCGGCAGACCCGCTGAAAAGTCTGTTTTGGTGTCGCGTTTAATCGACAGACCAATTCGCCCTCTGTTTCCAGATGGTATGCGAAATGATGTGCAGATCATCGCGATGCCGCTTAGCCACGATCCTGCTACACGTCCCGACACTCTTGCTGTGTTTGCATCCTCTGCCGCTCTCACGGTTTCAAACATACCGTTTGAAGGACCTGTCAGTGCCGTCCGTGTAGGCAGGATAGATGGCGAATATATCATAAATCCGGACTATACCCAAACAAACGAATCCGATATGGATCTGATTGTGGCCGGTACTCGTGATGCAGTATTGATGATTGAAGCAAACTGCAATTTTGTCACAGAAGAAGACCTTATGTCTGCCATCGACGCAGCGCATTCAGTTATCTGTGAGATGTGTGATATGCAGGAGGAGCTTGCAAAGCTGGTAGGTACAGTTAAAGCAGAACCTTCCCTTCATCTTCCAGACGAAGAGATCCTTGCAGCCATCGATTCCACAATGGGCTATGAGATTAAGTCCACAATTCAGAATCCCGACAAGGCTGCGAGAGAGTCTGCGATCGATGACCTCAAGAGAGCCATTGTAGACCGCCTGACTCCAGACTTCCCTGATAGAGGCAGCTCGATTGCAGAAGCAGCGGAAAAGGCTGTGAAGAAAGCAATTCGAAAGCTGATCGTTGAGGAGTCTATTCGTCCTGACGGCCGTAAACTTGATGAAATTAGACCAATTACATGTGAAGTTGGAGTGCTTCCCCGCGTACATGGAAGTGGGTTGTTCACAAGAGGACAGACGCAGGTACTCACAAGCCTGACGCTTGGTGCGATGAGTGAAGGTGAACTTGTGGATAATCTGGAGGAAGAGTACAAGAAGCGCTACATGCACTACTACAACTT
>JAJZFJ010000027.1 GCA_021805395.1 bacterium | reverse complement strand
TTTAATACTTGCTGTTGTATTGGCACTCACAAGTATGATTGCAGTGTTCTACTATCTCAGAGTGGTTTGGGTTATCTGTTTTTCCGATACAGATAATAGTGCTGCCAAGCCTGCCGATTCTCCTGCTGGAGCACAAGGCGCGCTGATGGTGAGCTCACTATTATGCGTATTAGGAGGAATAGCTCCGGTTATAGCTCAACCTCTTATGCTTGCCGCCCAAGCACTCTCAATTAAACCGTGAGGAGAAGTTTAAGTGCCTGCAAAACACTCGGCTACGGATGTAGGATGTAGAATAATATCGGTTCTGGTTTTTCTGTTAGGGGTCGGACTGCTGTGCTGGGTGTTTTCAATGGCATATCATCTTTTTAACACTCCCGCAGCATCCGCGTTAAATATACATTTCACCGGAAACCCAAAGAGTGATCCTGGTTTAACACGTATTGGATCCCAGTTCGGCTGGCTGCTATTTAGAATGGGATTTTTATTCCTGATGGCAATTGCAGCATCGCTGGTATCACAAAAGGGAATCAACCTTTACTTCACGGATCTTCACCACCAAAGAGAGACAGCAGCCAAAAAAGATACCTCCATCTAATCTGGCAGCCAGCACCAGACTAGATGGAGGTTGTATGGCTACTTCGATAACTTCATTACTGTATTTGTGTTGTCATCGGTATAGTAGATAACCAGATTTCCGTTGGTATCTGAAGTTGCAGCAACCCCAAAAAGAGCAGACCCAGCGCCAGTGGTCTGATTGACAGCAGTTGGATCCACAGTCTTGACCGCTACAATGGATCGATTTAGCGGATTGATTTCCACAAGAGTATTACTCTTCTGATTTGCAACGATAAGATCATTATTGATAGGATTTAAAGTCATTCCAATCGGCTGATCAAGATATTTACCAGAGTTATCGTAGTAGATTAGAAGTACGTTACTCAGATTGTTGCTTACGGGAGCTGTTGTGGCGTTTGGAATTGCCATGATGCTGTTACTGTAGCTGTTCAAAATGTATAACGTATCGTTTGAATCGTGGACTAGTGCGGAAGGTCCAACAGGACCACCACCAAACCCACTCATTGTGTGCCCTAAATCTCCAGACAGTTGGTCAAAGGTATAAGTCGAAACTCCGTTCGATGCAGTGGTAACATTAATCCTAACTATGTCTCCATTGTATTCATTTACAGAGAAGAAACAGTTCTTTCCACCATATCCACCATTGGATGCCTGTCCCCATCCATACTCTACCGATGGGTCTGTAAGTACTGAGGAGAGAACACCTGTTTGAGCATATTCCTGAACATCACCCGGGTTGCTTGTGGTTCCCAGCCCAAAATTGGCCACTGAGAATGCTCCATTGACACTGAATGCAAGAGCTGCCGGACCACTTGAAGTTGTCTCCTGTGCAACACGAACAGGTTGTCCTGTCATTACATCTTCAATTGTGGTGCCAGCTCCATTGGTTCCAGCACTATTGTTAAAGTTGCTGACAAGTACATCTCCCGGTTTATAGACTCCGGCTGTTGTGAATGAACTTGCTGGAGGTGCAATAGCTATCCCGTACGGGTTAGTGTCACCGTTCGCAGTGTCGACTGTTGATGAAAGTGTCACCAGCGTGTTAAGTCCTCCCAGTGTCTGAGAACTTGTTGACAACGAGGAACCTCCGCCGCAGCCTGCGAGAGATGTGAAGAATGCACTTCCTATAATCATACTAACTGAAAGCCGTTGCAACTTTGGTGGTATTGGCATATAAAAGACTCCTTTGACTACTTTGCTGACGATTTACAAAAGCATACTCATCTATGATACTTGTAAAAAGTAGAGGTTTGCTGAAAAATTAGATTGACATTTTTGTTTTTTGTAACCAGAGAGTTAAAATGGTACTATACTAATCGCTATGTGAATCTGTGTGATTAAGGCTTCATTCGAACCTGGAATTGCATCATACATTCATCTATGTTATTATTTAAGGAAATCCTGATATGAGGTGTGTTATCCAAAAAGTACTGAATGCATCGGTTGAGGCAGAGATAGACGGAGAATTTACTGAAGTAGGTGCAATCAGGCGAGGTCTGTTGATACTCATCGGGATTGAGAAAGGTGACACTATTGAAGATGCCGGCTGGACAGCCAGGAAAATTGCAGAACTGAGAATATTCCACAATCCCGTCACAAATGAAACCGTCTCTTTGTCAGATATGAACCTCTCTGTACTTATCGTCTCAAATTTCACTCTGTTAGCGGATATCAGAAAGGGACGACGCCCTGATTATGCATCTTCGGAAAGCGGAACAAATGCTGAACCGCTTTTTAATCTGGTTGTGAAGCATATGCGAGAACAAGGCATTCATGTTGAAACCGGCAGTTTTGGATGCACAATGCGCATTCACCAGGTATGTGAGGGCCCGTTCACACTTCTGGTAGACAGCAGGAAGAAATTTTGAGGGCAGATGGAAGTCTTTTCACCATCATTACTATTGTACAACTGTCTATCAAAAAACTGCACCCTAGACAGAAATGTGCATATTTATTTAAGTCTGGACGTATAATATATTCTGTATGATGTTCGGTAGATTATTATCTTTACAGATAGAAGTAGTGGAGGCTTAATTTGTATCGCACGTTTTTGAATCTTTTTCTATTCGTATTAATTAGCTGCACGGTCTCTCTTGCCTATTTAGCAGGAAAAGATCTGGGCGAAACTCCACATACTCCCATACAGACGATTAAAGACCTACTTACAGCAGATTCCAAAAGCTCACTCAACCTGTCTACCAGCTCAAATGGAGAACTGGGAAGCACAACTGTACCACCCCAGGATATATTCAACAGCGTTCTTCATTATGTTCACCATGAATATGTGAGAAACTATTTTGGAAACAGTAATCTTAGCAGTGGTGCTTTGCAGGGAATGATGCTGTCGTTGAACAATCCCTATTCCAAATATCTCTCCCCTGCCAGACTGCAAGCAAAAACTGGCCAGTTAAATGGACAGTCACAGGGTATTGGCGCTGTCCTTACCATTACATCCTCCACAAAGAATGGGGTTAACTATCAGTACCTCACAGTAATGGATGTTGCACCCCAGGGTCCTGCTGCAAAAGCTGGACTCAAAACAGGCGACCACATACTATTCATAAACGGACACTGGGTGATAGCCTACTCAATACTTGCAGATGTGGAAAGAATTAGGGATAAGAAGGGCAAAGATGATTCACAAAAGCAGCAGGAGCTCAACCCAATTGCACATCGTTTTGAATCTGGTTACACGCTAACCCACGCTCTCAACCTTTTGGATGTTGGTGAAGGAAAATCCTACACGCTTACCTATCAGGATCCAGCAAGTCCAGTTAAAAAAACTGTTAAAATTGAAACAGCAATCACCAGCGTTCCAAATGTTCAGAGTGAATCTATAGATAATGGAATTATGTATATTGCAATTCACCAATTCAACTCTAATACTTTCAATCAGGTACAACAGGTGATAAGATCAGCATCAATATCCAAAGGGATAATTCTGGACTTGCGTGGATGTCCAGGTGGTGTGACATCACCGGAGAGTACGAATCTGGATGGATATAAATCAGTATGTGATCTGCTTGCTGACCTCACACCCGGAGGCAAAGCTGCAGTCATTAAAAGCCATCCTAATGTGTCCCTGCCCCTTATGATAAAGCCTCTTCCACAACAGCCATTAACTCATATTGTAGTACTTACAGACCAGGGTACATCAAATCTTGCAGAGCTGCTCGCATCAGGACTGCAGACTTGTGCCAAAGCTCCAGTTGTCGGTTGTAAAACCTTTGGGGATAATGTACTGCAAATGCTGGTGCCTCTGGAAGATGGCTCTGGAATAGAGCTGGCAACAGCGCACATGGACAATGCCCTTGGAAAAAGTCTGTCGCAGGGAGTTGTCCCTAATAAGACATTATCCCCTGATGCTGCAGATTCTAATGTGGCACTCGAGGATGCAGAAAAACTACTGTAGTTACAACGGTTAGGAGGCA
Organism: bacterium; assembly: GCA_021805395.1. Lineage (GTDB taxonomy): Bacteria > Armatimonadota > Chthonomonadetes > Chthonomonadales > Chthonomonadaceae > JAJZFJ01. The sequence goes on along the minus strand of JAJZFJ010000027.1, from coordinate 20,949 downwards.
TGTATGTCAGATCTCAGTCAATCAAATCAAAAAAGAGTGTATTTCCTGCCACTCTATATCGGAGCCATCTCAATTGCACTCCTCATCGGATATCTTACAAGTCGAGAAGCAGTAGCAAAAAGTAATCTCTTAATCAAAAAACAGCTCGTACAGTTCCAGGTAAACAGTTCGACACAGCCAGTACTACAGGCTAACATACCCACAACGAATGGGGCTTCTGCACATTCGTCTAACCCCATGATTGACTATCTTGTTACTTTAGATCTTCTGAAGAAAAACTACTACGGAATGCAGTTCGATGAAGCTAAGGTGCAGAAACTGACTTATAATGCAATCGATGGAATGCTGTTAAACCTTCACGACCCATTCACAAGTTTTATGACACCTACAGAATGGAATCAGTTTCAGACAACAACAACCCGTGGAGACTTTGAAGGCATCGGTGCAATGCTTATGCAAAAAGGTCCCTATGTTGAAATAGAAGAACCAATAAAAACGAGCCCTGCCGAAAAAGCTGGATTGAGGGCTGGAGACATTATATCCGCAGTAAACGGTACTCCTGTTACAGGTAAAAGTCTCACAGCTGTGGTAAATATTATAAAAGGTCCAGCTCACACATACGTACATCTAACAATTGTTCGCGGCAAGTCAACCCTGCATTTTTCAATCATGCGTGCACTTGTTAAACCCCCTATCGTTGAATACTGGATGGAAGATAACAAGTACAAAATAGGGCATGTGGTGTTGGATGAATTCAACGAACAGACGTTCACTCAGCTTAATCTTGCATTGGGTGCTCTAATGAAACAGGGTATGAGAGCTCTGGTATTCGACCTTCGGTATAATCCCGGAGGCTTGGTAACTCAAGCTATAAAAACAGCCTCCATTTTTGTTCCTCGTGGAACTGATCCCGCATTGAAAAATAACGCGATGATAATTCAGAAGGGTAACGGTAAGCAAACTGGCAAGAAGCTGGAGCATGTGAATACGCCTTATAGACCTATGCCACTGGCAATACTCGTTAATGGTGATACTGCATCTGCTTCAGAAATTGTATCGGGATGTGTAAGCAACTATCATATGGGAACATTAATTGGCCAGAGAACTTATGGCAAAGGGTGTGTTCAAACGCTGTTTCCGTTAGATGATGGATCATGCTTACGCCTTACAACTGATCTCTATTACACCCCTGATCACTACGATCTTAACTACAAAATTGACGATAACTTTAACCGAATTCCAGGAAGTGGTGGACTGGTACCGAATATTCATGTACTCCCGTCACCTAACTGGATTCCAGCAGATTTCGATGACAAGAAAAACGATACACAGTTACATGCTGCTTTAACCTTCCTTAGAGACAGACTCAATAAAATACCTCTTGCACAGGCGGAGAAGATGGTGGAACAGAAATACGGACCAAAGTCCAATTCACAACTAAGTAAAAGGATATAAATTACTCTCAACTCAAGCAATCTAAGTCTCAGGTTATTGGTAGGTACTGTAACCAGTATTTGAAATACCATCCTGAGACTTTACTTTCGGCGTAAACGCTATATCCGAATGAGTGGCTTTCCCGCTATCATTTAGAATTGGTATAATAGATTTTGAAATGAAGCTGAACCTGCACGGACAATAGCTCAATGTTATTACTCACACAACTGTCACCAGTAAAACTTCTTGTCTGAATAACCAGAAAATCTCTAAAGTGAGAATATTTATCGTTTTGCCAGCTAACATTTCACTAACCTGCTCTATAGCGGGTAATATCTATCTTAACTAATGAAAAATCCCTACTGATAGGTAAACAAAGATGAAACTATTCGGGATAAATCTGGGTGGCGAAAAACCCGTTTCCTTTTCTGAATTTCGAGATAGAGTACGGCAGGCTGCACGAAAAGCTTTCCCGAATGCACAGTTTGATATATCTGAAAAAGGTTTCATTCTTAAAATAGGCAGTCGTTCAGAGAACTGTAATCTGCAGGGGATATATGCTTCCTATCAGCGAGATACCAGGGATTGTGATAAAATAATACAAAACTACCTATCCACACTCGAATCGGATAATCCAGTACATTCCTGGTTTGAGACCCAGCCGCTATTACGTCCATCCCTCAGAAATACAGAATTCCTCACCGCAGCCAATTTGAGTTTGAACAGATCTGATCCACCAGACAGCCTGCCAGCCGAAGAGTTCATAGGAAATCTCCAGGTTATCCTCGTCACTGAATTGAAAGGCAGGATATGGGCGGTAACCCAAAATGCTCTAAACACATGGGAAGTAGAATTCTCGACCGCTTTAAAACAGGCATACAGCAACATGAGCCTTGTAGCTTTTCCCGCACCTACCAACATATATCGCACACATAATGGAACTGAAGAACTGGGTGTTGTGTATGAAAACGATCATCTTACTGCTACCTGGATAGTTCAGGAAAGATTCAGGGATTATCTGGGACAAAGACTGCAAGGAAGCTACGTTGTTGCAATTCCAAACAGAGGACGTCTTACTGCAGTGCGTGCCGACGAGAAACAGCTGATTATCACACTGCAGCAGTCCCTTCGCAACTTTCAAACACTTCCCTATCCGCTTTTTGGGCAGCTGCTTCATGTTGATATGACGCAAACCGGTGGACAACTGAGCATATACACATCAGGTGAAGTCCAGAGTCAGGACAGCGCATTTTCAGGAGGGAAGCTGCAGTCGCTGCCTTCCCTATCCCAGGCAGCACAGGGTGTTGCACAAAAAGAAATCGATTCGAAATGGGGTCTGTCAGAGCCTATGCTAGAGAACCATGCAGGTCACAATCACGACAGGCGGCAAAAATAGATGATTGATTTTCCGGATATCCTTGAAAGATTAATAGGTGGAGTATCTCTAAAACGTTCTGAAGCCTCTCAGATTATGGGCTATCTCATGGATGGTTTACTCACTCCGGCACAGATGGCTGCGCTTCTTGTTGCGATAAGAACTATGGGCACAACAGTGAATGAGGTGACAGGCTTCACCGAGGCAATGCGTGAAAGACTTACGCCTGTTAACTTACAATCTAGCGGAATACTTGATACATGTGGAACCGGTGCATCAAGGATTAAAGTGTTCAATGTGTCCACAGCGGCAGCTTTCGTGGCAGCATCTGCTTCCATTCCTGTCGCAAAGCATGGAAATCGTGCCATCTCTGGAAAATGCGGAAGTGCAGATGTGCTGGAGGCGCTTGGAGTAAACATCAACCTTAAACCAGAACAACTTTCGCTCTGCTTTCAGAAATTGTCTATCGTTTTTCTGTTTGCGACAGCACATCATCCTGCCATGAGAAACGTCGGCGGTGTGCGCAAAGAGCTCGGAGTTCCTACCATATTCAACTTATTGGGGCCGCTAAGTAATCCAGCACGGGCGGAATATCAGATTATGGGAGTGTATGACAAGACTTTATGCGAACTTGCAGTCAGGGTCCTTCTAACGTTGGGCAGTAAACAAGCGGTTGTAGTTCATGGAATGGATGGATTGTGTGAAATCAGTAGCATTGGAACCACCTTTGTTTGCGAGATCCTTGGAAACAAGCACACTTCTTACTATCTTAAAAGAGAGATGTTAGGTCTCAAGGGAGATCCCCCATCCTACGCCGACCTTGCCCCAGAGCCAACCGCTGAATTGAATGCAATACTTCTTAAGAAGGTTTTATCCGGCAATGTCTCTAATGCCCGTGAACAAGCCTGCCACGAGCTGCTTCTCGTGAATGCAGCGGGAGCTTTAAAAGCTGCTGGAAAAGCAGAAAACTGGTTGGAAGGTGTTGAAATGGCTTGTAATTTGATTCAGTCTGGAGCACCTGTTCAACTTCTTGAGAATATGATTGAGTATACACAACAGTTAGGAAATCAAATATAGCATGAGTATTTTATCAGAGATTCTTGCAACAAAACACACCGAAATAGCTAGAAAATCGGAACAGATTCCACTTGGCATTATGCAGGAACGTCTGGTTGATGCTCCTCCTGTAAGAAATTTCACACAGGCTTTACGGATAGAAAATGGACCTGCACTTATTGCTGAGGTTAAAAAAGCTTCACCATCGAAAGGAATTATCAGGGCGAATTTCGATCCACTCGAAATAGCCACGGCATACAGCGAAGGAGGAGCGAACTGTCTGTCTGTTCTAACTGATGAAACATATTTCATGGGACATACGGACTATGTCACTCGTATTAGACAGATTGTTGACCTTCCAATTTTGCGTAAAGATTTCATCATTGATCCCTGGCAAATACTGGAATCCAGAATTCTGGGTGCAGATGCTCTTTTGCTTATTGTAGCAGCTTTACCACCGAAGGATCTGAGAAAGCTAATGGATACTACACATACTTTTGGAATGCAGGCCCTGGTTGAGGTACATAATGAAAGTGAGTTACACGAAGCACTGGATGCTGGAGCCACTCTCATAGGGATTAATAATAGAGATCTGCATACTTTCTGCACATCACTGAATGTTACTATTAATATCATGAAGTCACTGCCACATCGAGATGATCTAACCATTGTGAGTGAGAGCGGTATCTTCACCCATAAAGACCTAATCATGCTCAGGGATGCTGGAGTTGGTGCTGTACTTGTGGGCGAAAGCTTGATGCGGGAAGAAGATGTAGTAAAAGGTACACGCAAACTGCTTGGTACTTTGAACTAAAAGCTAGTTGTTAAGAGATGCTATTTCCAACAATAGTATCTGCCATTTCTAAATACTGGAGAACTCTTTGTCAAAATATTATCATCTGAAAAAAACAGCTATGTCGAACATAGCAATTACGATTGCTCTACTCGGAGCAGTCTCAGTTTCTGTCCCAGCATCTGCATCTCCCACCGCAGCCACCATCTATAAAAAGATGAAAACAATCTACGATACACTTCATTCGTTCAAAGGTGTGATAGTACTGAGCTATTCCAGCAAGACCAAAACGGGAAAAATATTCGTAGTCAAGAAACAAGTTGTTGCATTCTCTGCACCTAACAAGTTCCATGAAGTTGACACTACCACTGTTACTGGTGCGGTTCATCAGACCGTTCACCAGAGTGTAATCTGCAATGGAAGCATGGTCTATGTTCTCAATCCACAACAGAAGCTCTACTTAAAAGTGAAAGCGCCACCTAAAGCATCACCTATTGCACTTGATCCTTTGCGAATTGACAGTGTACTGCTAAAAGGTACAACTACTCAGCTGGGTGCAAAGGTGTACATACTGTTGGCGAAACAGAAATTCCCACCACCACCCCCCGGTGGAACACCACAACAGGTGCAGAATTATAACAATGCAGTTAAGCACTCACCACCAATAGTTCTCTATATAGATACTTCAAACTATCATCTTCTGAAAATTAAAGAGGGTGAACTTGAGCAATCATACGAAGATCAGCAGGTTAATGGCATTGTCGAGGCATCTAATTTTACTGTTTCTATCCCCAAGGGATATAAGCTATATTCACCAACAGCAGCTCATGGTGCCCCTGGAAGGTGACAGTTCAGGAAAAGAGAATTACCTATTACTTAGTACGTCACGGGACTACCAAATGGAATGTTGAAGGAAGAATGCAGGGACATACGGATGTCCCGCTTTCTCCAGCAGGTATTGAGCAGGCGGAGAGAGTTGCTAACAGAATCTGCTCTCTCCCAATCCCACCACAAATTGTCTGGAGCAGTGATCTCGAACGTGCAGAGCACACTGCGCGGCTTACTGCAAGCAAACTGGATGCTGAACTGTATACCACTCCACTTCTCAGAGAAGTAATGCTGGGAGAATGGGAGGGTCTAACACAGGATGAGATAATCCAGCGAGGCGATGGCACGCTATTAGAACTGTATCGTAACAACCCCTACTATCATCGTCCACCTGGAGGAGAGAGTCTGGATGCGGTTTGGGCACGAATGATGGATGTTCAAAGACAGATTAGATCCAATATGATATCTGGCTCGGTGGTTATTGTTGGCCATGGAGGCTGCCTGCGAGCCATAATCTGTGCTGCACTTCAATCTCCAGTTGCATCCATGCACCGAATTTGGCTTGATAATGCCTCTCTGACAACTATAGAAGAAGTGGACAGGAATGGATTGCTATCAACTCGCCTCACCCTCATGAATGATGTATCCCACCTAGTATAGCTCCCTGTTAACCAAATACATAAATATATTGTAACTACATTCCAAATCCTGTGTCTCAAAATATATCAGATAAAATCGATATTACATACTATCGTTAACCGAATAGTATGATAGATGATGGAAAGCAGTTATGTCGAAAGAAAATAACAGGTTAGATGCAAACATGAATACACATTTTGTTGATAATGACGAATTCCTGGATCTTATGAGCCTCTACCTTGATGGTGAGACATCACCAAAAGAGAGCGAACTGATAGAGTTTCTGCTTAAAACCGATCCTGCCGCTAGAGAATCATATAACGCTCTCTCATCGGTATCACAGCATATCAAATCGCTGCCCCAGCTGGAACCACCGGCAGCACTTCGGTCTAATATTCAGATGGCAACCACTCGCCGACTTTCCTTTACAGATAAAGTCAACAGGTTTAGCAGACAACTATTCGGTACTTTGACACCTGCAAAAGCAAGCCTCATAAATGTTACAGCAGGGGTATGTATTCTGTCATTAGGCATTTTAAGTGCTAATCTGCTAACAAAACCTGTCAGTCATGTCAGATCTTCAAGCATTTCACGCATTAAACCAAAGCAGATAGCAACAACAGCAACGCCTAACATCCAGCAGGCAATTGGTGTACCACTCGTTACTACTCCCAAGATTAATGATGCATTCCATTTCACATCACATCCTGTTGCCAGCAAGACAGTACTTAGTTTCAAAGTTACGCATGGAAGCAAATCAAACAGGGATCGCCTGTATGCTTATCCAGAGATATCTCACCAGCATACTTACCACAAGACTTCTTCACCTATCATACTTCAAGAAGCATCATGGCACAGTTACACTCCATCACCACAAACTGATGAGATGAATACACCCATGCTTTCTAACGCAACACTGGACATGAATGTACATTCGAACAGCTCAACCTCAGCTAGCAATCCAGCGGGTCAAATATCTGCTCAACCAGTGATGGCAGGTAACTTTACCAGAAATACAACAACCACCAATCAACACCTCATTCAAGGGTCACCTCAAACGGTTCCACAACCGAAAATGCTTACAACCTTGCATATGAAGTGGAAACCAGCAACACTTGCAGTAATTTCGCTCTCTAGTTCAGAGATCGCCGAACGCACTCGTCCGGTGGAAGTGAATGTTTTCGCTACTCACTTCTAAAGATGAATAAAAATGTATCAGTGCAGATATTACATAATTATATATAAGAGAGCAATTTTCGCACTACTTTTAGCTGCCACTATGCTCCCAGTAAAACAGGCAAAAGCTCAAGCTAGCCCGTCACTTACTGCGGCGACAGCAAGTGATGCATCTTCACCACAAACAACTGGTGAAACTGGCCCTGCCGCAACGGCCGCCCAGCCGGGCATTCTGGCAACGGAGACTATTGCCTACCACGGTGGTATAAACTGCATTCTGGCACACCCTGGTATCGTAGCAGGTTCTCTTACTGCCACGGCAAACGGGATTGATCTTATTGCAGGACAGGATTTTTCGGTGGACGGGAACAGCGGAACCCTTACCTTCCTTCAGCCCATTAAAAGCGGATCAACAATATTCGTCTCCTACAGGTACATTCCAGGCTACCAGCCAATTGCATCTGCCAGCAGTATTCCAGGATTAAGTCTCAACTTTGGCAGTGCTGGCAATCTTGGAATGGTACTTGGTCTCAATGTTGCCAAGGGTGACGGAACCAGCGTTAGTCTGGATGGCATAAACCTCCAAAGCAACTTCGGACAGGGAGGGCAGTCTCACTTTACAAGCATGGCCTATCTCTCCAGTTCCAAAGCGAATACCGATCCATCCATGAATTTCGGCACAACCCAAACTCCTGCTAAGCCTGCTGCTGCAACGGGCAATGACCGGATGATTATGCAGTCGCTGAATTTAAACACCGGGTTTGTTCACTTTAATGCGCAATATCAGGATGTTGGGAAAAACTTCACTGGTTTTTCTGCTCTCATGACTCAGGCTGGAAGTGACCAGAAGCAAATTGCAGAGCTCAAGCAGCTTCAGTCTCAGCGCGGTATCCAGAAAATGGGCTTTGGAATCGGAATGGGTGGAGATGTTTCAAAAGGCCAACCGGGAATGTCTCTTGCCTTCAACTCGCTCGGTGATGGAAAGGGTTCAATCCAGCAGATTGGCGCTGCTCTTGCAGCTGGTGGCTTTAAACTCCAGATGGATAACCGAAGCATTGGTGAAACGTTCTCCAATTTTGCTAATCTTGGTGATCCTACCGAAACGCAGTGGTCTCAGCAACAAGGGATGCAGGCTAATCATCTAAATCTGGGATTAGCCTTTGGATCTGGGAAAAATGCTGCACTTGCAGGTGGCATAGAAATGGCTTCTGCTCGGTATTCTGATCATACTGGCAGCGCTTCAAATTCTGAAATTGGTATCAGCCATGGTCCTCTTTCGATCTCACTTTTTCAAACCTCTGTTTCCCCAGGGTTCTCCAGACTGGCAAATCTCACTAACTCGGCCAAAGCCAGTCTGGCTCTTGGTGTAGCCCATCTATATGATCCTACTGCTCAGGCAAACGTAATCCAGCCTCCAGACCTTGCCCAAGTCACGCAAGATGTCGGATTAAAGAGAACAGGAACAGATGCATCCTTACAGATTTCAAAGCTGGACTCGATTAACTTCTCAGAAATGAGTACCAACCTGCTTTCATCCGCTACCAGTCATACTGCAACGTCCACCGGGATGTCCAGGGAAGCCATTGGACTCAATTTTGGAACGATAAATCTCCAGATACTGAATCGCAGCAGCTCAGCCGACTTCACTCAGCTTGCCAGCTTGCCAGATGTGGACAAGCGCTATCTGGCATTAGACCTCATGAGAGAGTTCAACCCAACAGCCAATATAACGCAAGTTACTCCCATAATGCTGAACCAGGTTGCATTACATGAGGCAGGCATGCAAAGACAGATGGTGCAGGGCAGCATACAGATCAACAAGACTACTGGTCTTCAGATCTCATCGCTGCATATTGGTGATACCAACCTTACTGCAAACCATCAAACGCCAACTATCGGTCGCACAACGTTAGATTACAATGCTAAATCAATACAGCTTGGCTATATGCAGCAATCAATATCCGATGCGTTCACAGCATTGCCCGGTTTGTCATCTATTGAAACAGCACAATTTGGAAATGAACATGGTCTTGACCATCAGACTTTTGACTTGAACTGGCAGGTGAATAAAACTACTCACCTCTCTTTAAACACGCTTGATGTGTCGCCAACCCCACAAGCTCAGAAGAGTTTTCTAGCAGCACATAGTGCAACAGCAACAAATCCATTAGCACTTTCAGATGGTCTGCAGCAGCAAAGTATCACGCTCACTTCTCCTGGTCTTTCCATCACACATGGCACATCCAACGAGGGAGCAGCATTCACCAGAGGCAGTGATCTGGCACTACCACCTCCTACCATTGCTCTGATTAATTCCAATATTGGCTATTCCACAACTTCAAATACGCTCAACCTCACTAAAATCAAAGGTTTAAATATAGCGTACAACGCAAATGATGCTGTGAACAGGCTGCAAAATCTGTTCCACAACTCTTTGCAACAGACAATATCCTATATCCCAAATCCTGCAATCTCTTTTTCCATAGCAAATCAGAACGATCTATCAGGTCAGGTAGGGAAATCAAGCGGTTTCACCCATCAACTGATGAATCTAACAGACAATCTCAGCAAGATAACCAATTTAACCATTTCCCAGGAGAGCAGATCTGATCTGAACACTGGTCAGCTGTCTGACGGATTTGCTACCAATAAGGTACACCTTGCAACAGCAGTACACGGCAGTCCTGCATCGCTGGACTATCAGGTTCAGGCTGCAAGATCCCTCAATGGTGGAAGCCAGGACTTAGAAGCTATAAGTGTGCAGGCTAAACCTGCCAAACTCTTCACAGTTGGGTTTCAGCAGTCTACATACAACACAACTTCAGCCGTATCGACATCCACGCCAGCATCAGGTACCACAACAACTTCCACAACAGCCCCTCAAAATGTGAACCAGAACACACAGGGTTGCACTGTTCAGTATCAGGCAACTCCAAAATTTGTTGTAGACTTTGGAGCAAGCACCACAACTTCCAGCAATCATCAGGATGGGCAGGGTGTAACCATAGGTTTAACCGGTCAGCCCTATTCAAATTTGAGTGTATCTGCTCAATTCAACGAAACTCACACTCAAGCAGACCATAATACACACGAGGTAACAAATGTTGCAGTAAGCAACACAAAGCCTGTAAACATTGGTCCAGTTCAAAACCTGTCCATCAAATATGGATACGCTTCACTCGAGGATGTGAGGAAGCTTCAAAACGAGAACATGGTGGGGCATGTACAGTGGGATATGTTCAAAAACAGCTTTCTCATTGATTACTCGGATCAAACACTTCCTAATGGTCAGACGACCTCTGATAGAACATATTCCTTCTCAACTGATCCCAATGCCAAGCGATGGCTGCATGCAGGTTTCTTCTACGAGGCGCACACGCTGCTTACTGGCCAGAAAGTAATCTCACGGCACTTCAGCATTGATGCCAGAATGTCCAGATCTACTCACCTTGTATACGATTATAACAGCCTTCCAGATAATGGACATGGATTTGTGCTACCGACTTCAAATGTGTCAGTGAAGCTGGATCACACATTCACAAAAGCACTCTCAGGTAATCTTTTCCTTTCACGTAGCAGAAATACCCAGGTTAATCTGCTAACCAGCAGCATTGGACTAGGAGTGCAGGGTAGTTTAAACCCCTCTACCACACTCTCATTAAGCTATAGCAAAGGAGTGAATGGTTCAACTGCTGGTTACGACAAATCAGACCAGCTTCAGCTATCATTTCAGCAGAGTATCAATGCGAATAACTTCTACAGCATCTCTGTGGCAATGCTTACACACGAGATTCGTGGCATGGTTGGAGTGCTGCCTCCTTCTGAGATGCAGGTAGATGCTCAACTTCATTTCATATTCTGATTTCGTCACAATTAAGTACAAACTTCCGTACTTATAGATAACAATTTAGATTGAAAGCCACTACTTACGGTTTCCAAGCATAAATTGTGTCTTACCATCATAAGGAAAAGGATAACAACACATGGAAGAAGAGTGCAAATGTTGCATGAATCGTCGAGACCTCATCACCACCATCGCAGCTGTAGGAGGGGCTTTTGCTCTAACTGGCACAATCGAACAGTCCGATGCTGCAATGAAATGGGTTGTGATAGGCAAAGCTGCTGAAATTAAGGAAGTTCCAAAGCTGTTCCACGTTCATGACAAAGCCATCTATGTTTTCAGAGATGAAAAACATAAGCTGCATGCTATCTCCGGTATCTGCACCCATAAAGGCTGCACAGTGGATTGGCACGGACCAACGCATGATTTCGTCTGTCCATGTCATGGAGCTGTGTATACACTAATGGGCAAGAATGTTAAAGGTCCAGCACGATTACCATTGGTAAGCATTCCTGTTGATGAGGTCAAAGGTAAGCTCAGAGTTGATATGAACTCCGTTATGAAACTCCATATGCCTTAGTCTGTTTTGATGTAAAAGGCGGCTAGATGATTTTTCATCTAGCCGCCTTTTTGGTTACGTTTGTCTACATTTAGTCTCGTGTACAGGGTATAATATATATACAGTATGAATGCTTGTTAAATAGCTATCATCCCCAAATATCCTTACACGAGGAGTCCACAGTATGGCATCTAACCCTGAAGACAATCTGTTTGATAACGAGAATGATAAATCAAACGAAGAGATAACTCCTAAAAGAACAGAAGAAGAGATTGCTGCAGAAAAAACTCAGATGGAAAATCTGAGTTCAATCGGACATGTAAATGCAGAATACAATGCCCAGCAGATACAGGTTCTGGAGGGTCTTGAGGCTGTTAGACGCAGACCAGCAATGTATATCGGAGGCACCGATACCAAAGGGCTGCACCATCTGTTTTATGAAGTCAGCGATAACTCTGTCGACGAGGCAATGGCGGGCTTCTGCACCAGAATTGATGTAATACTCCATGAGGATGGAAGTGTTTCAGTCCAGGACAATGGTCGTGGTATTCCCGTAGATATCAATCCACAATATAACATGCCTGGGGTGGAACTGGCACTCACCAAGCTTCATGCTGGCGGTAAATTCGATAGCGGTGCTTACAAGGTTTCGGGAGGGCTGCACGGAGTAGGCGTGTCTTGCGTGAATGCCACATCAGACTGGCTTGAGATCACAGTCACAAGAGACGGTAAAGTCCATTGGATGCGCTTCGAAAGAGGCATAACTACAGAGCCATTACGCGTTAAAGGAAAAGCTCCCAAAGACGAACATGGCACTCTCGTTCACTGGCATGCGGACCCAATGATATTTGGTACCTGCCAGTATGATGAAGATAAAATCATAAGGCGCTTAAGAGAGCTTGCATATCTCAACAAAGAGACAACACTAACATTCACCAACCGCCGTGATCTGCAGGAAGATGAACTGGGCAGAAAGCTGCCTCCTGAAACCATAGTCTACCACTATCCAAGAGGACTGGCGGAGTATGTTGAGCATCTAAATGAGACAAGAGATGCCCTGCATAAATCAATCTATGTTGGCGGCGTTAGAGAGGCGATACTTGCAGAAATTGCAATTCAATACAACACCGGATACCAGGAAAACCTTCTCACCTTTGCCAATAACATCCACACTCCTGATGGCGGTACTCACCTGTCTGGCTTCAAAACCGCTCTCACACGCGTACTAAACAGTTATGCAAGGAAGAACAACCTTCTTAAAGAAAAAGATCTTAACCTCACAGGCGATGATGTAAGAGAAGGGCTTTCGGCTGTTATATCGGTGAAACTGCCAAATCCCCAGTTCGAATCGCAGACCAAAGTAAAGTTGGTGAACCTAGAAGTAGACGGAGCAATCAACTCCATTGTCGGCGAGAAGATGAGCGAGTTCCTCGAAGAAAACCCTGTGATTGGGAAAAGGATTGTCGAGAAAGCCCTCACCTCTCAACGAGCAAGAGAGGCTGCGCGCAAAGCAGCTGAGCTGGTAAAAAGACAGAGCGCACTGGATTCTCATTCACTACCCGGGAAATTGGCAGACTGCAGCGAACGAAACCCCGCAAGATGTGAGCTGTTCCTTGTAGAAGGCGATTCGGCAGGTGGCCCAGCCAAGCAGGGCCGCGACAGACGCACGCAGGCAGTTCTACCCCTTAGGGGCAAGATTTTGAACTCCGGCAAAACACGGGTAGACAAGGTTTTAGAAAATGAGGAGATCAGATCAATGATCTCCGCCATTGGCACGGGTATTTCCTATGGCATACAGGATGAACCGGAAGAAGGTGAGGAGAAGGAAAAAGAGAGGTCAAATGGTAGTAATTTTGATATATCCAAATTGAGATACCACAAAATTATTATCATGACAGATGCAGATGTTGACGGTGACCATATCCGAACTCTACTTCTTACATTCTTCTGGTACTATATGCGCCCTCTTCTGGAAAACGGCTATATTTATATCGCCAAACCACCGCTATACAGAATTAAGGTTGGTAAAAACGATCAGTATTATGCCAAAAATGAGAATCAGCGGGATGAGATCATAAATGGGTTGAAGAGCAAAAGAGATATCACCGTCACCCGCTTCAAAGGCCTTGGAGAGATGGATGCCATAGACCTGGCTGAAACTACAATGGAAGCAGACAAACGCCAGCTTGCTCAGGTGGAAATCGATGGAGAAAACATGGTAGCCGCCATGGAAATGTTTGATATTTTCATGAGTGACAAGGTGGAACCGCGAAGAGATTTCATTGTAAAACATGCTAGAGAAGTAACAGATGTTGACTGGCACGGCTAAATAACATTCACTAACAGAAAGCCCACTCTGATCCTTTAAGATCAGTAGTGGGCTTTAGTTCTTTATACCGAAACTGTAATCAGGTTCCTTTTCCAGTGTACGCTACCAGAATGGACACCCTTCTGTTTACATAACTGTATGGATGTTCAGGATCTAAAAGTTTCTTGTCTCCATATCCCCTCACTTCCAGTACCTGCCCTTTTCTAAGTCCATGTCCTTCCATAGCTCTTCGTGCAGCGTTAGCCCTGTTTACAGACAGCTCCCAGTTCGTTTCGCCATCTGGTCCATGAAACGGCCTTGCATCTGTATCACCTTCTACAACCACGGGATACTTCAGCTTGCCAACCTCCGATGCAATCATATGCAGCAGATTAATGGTGCGAGGCTGCAGTGCAGCACTGCCGGTTGAGAAGAATAGTGCATGAGTCTTTTCCATAAGGTCTATGCGCAAGCCCTGGTTTGTTAAAGTAACATGGATACTATCCTTCAATTTTGAAAAGTCTTTAGAATCCTGCATTTTTTGCAAAATCTGCTGCTCAATATGTTTAAAGGCAGATTCCACCTGTCCGTACCGCAAACCATCCATGCCTGTAGGCAGGAAGATGGAGGGTTTTCCATTTGTAGAGGCCATTTCATCACCATGAGAGAGTGGCTTTGTACCTCCCGCAGAGTTTTTAATAACGCCTTCAGGATCTTTGAAGTATGCTGCCACCGCTTTCCTTACAGTGGCACTCAGTCCAATTATCCACATAACAAGGAAGAAAGCCATCATTGCTGTCACAAAATCTGCATAGGCTACTTTCCATGCTCCACCATGTGCAGCCGCTCCCCCCTTCTTTTTTTTAACTATTCTAATAATCGGTTGTTCTGATTGCATTAAATCCTCCAGTCGCTACTTCAGCCAATGTGCCGCTAATCTATTTACTAAGCAGCAGCAGCCATACTCCCACCACCATTTTTAAGTTGATCTTCCATATCTGCAAAACTGGGTCTCTTTGCTGGATCAATATTACGTCTGGCAAATTCGACAGCAGTAATAGGAGCATCTCCCCTGGCGAATGCTAAAAGCGCACATTTAATAGCCTGCATGTACAGTTCTTCAGAGTTTGCCCGGCTTTCCATTGCTGAAGCAATTGGTCCGAACAGCCCATAGGCCATCAGGATGCCAAGAAATGTACCTACAAGAGCTGCACCAACTTTCTCACCAATAACTTCTGGCTTCCCACTTATTGCCTGCATAGTATTCACAACTCCCAAAACGGCAGCCACGATTCCAAAGCCAGGCATGGCATCACCCAATTTGCTGATGATATGCGATGGTTTCATCGACTCCTCGTGAGAGGTTTCCAGGTCAATATCCATTAGCTCCATCAGGTTATACTCTGCAACAGAGCCACTCACAATCACTTTCATTGTATCCGTAAGAAACATCAGAGCATGATGGTTCTTGAAGAACCCAGGATAGTTCTGAAAAAATGTGGACTCTTCAGGACGCTCAACATGAGAGTCAAGTGCCATCAAGCCCTCTTTGCGTGCCATCATGAACATGTCGTACAGCATCTGAAGCATCTCCATGTACGCAGCAGCATTGAATGGATCTGGCTTCAAGACCGATATCGCTCCCTTAAAAACCTTAATGACATCTGATATTGGGTTAGCTATCAGAAGGCTTCCTAAAGCTGCACCACCAATAATAAGTAACTCGTTAGGCTGCATCAGTGCCATCACCTTACCACCTTCCAATACATAGCCCAGCAGGATGGCTCCAAAAACTAATACAGCGCCTATAATCACAAACATTATTCGGCTCCTCTCATTTTACTGACGGAAAAAAGCCAGTAAGTTTAACTGCAAATCCACACATGATGTTGGAGTGAAACAGCCAATTCTAGAGAGAGAGTAGCCACAATTGGAGAAAAACCGGTATTCTTACGGTACGACATCTAGATGTGTCTCTGGAAGCTTCTTCATAATATGCCAATAATGGTATTGATGAAGCAACTGCAACATTTGAATGATAGACATGAGAGCTTGACACTCAACAATTTAGCCTTACCCGGCTTTTTTCATTAGGAGTATGTATGAACATCTGTGTAATTGGAACTGGTTATGTTGGATTAGTCACAGGATGCGTTTTTAGCGACCTTGGCAATGAAGTTATCTGTGTAGATAATAATCCTGAAAAGGTTAGCATGTTAAAGAAGTGCATAATGCCAATCTTTGAACCAGGGTTAGAAGAGATGGTTAGACATAATCAGTCGGATGGACGTCTGTCTTTCACCTCTGACCTTGCAGATGCAGTTCAAAAGGCAGACGTAATTTTCATCTGTGTGGGAACCCCTCCTCTACCCAGTGGTGATCCGGATATGCAGTATATTCAGGCAGTTGCCAAAAGTATTGGGGAAAACATAAATAACTATAAAGTTGTTGTGAATAAATCCACTGTTCCTGTTGGTACGGGAAACATGGTGAGAGAGATTATTGAACAGCACCGCAAAACAGCAATCGAATTTGATGTAGTCAGCAATCCTGAATTCTTGCGAGAAGGCAGTGCCATTAAAGATACACTTGAACCAGACAGAATTGTGATTGGAGCATCGAATCAGTCCGCTGCCATGAGGCTGGTAGAACTGTATGCCCCGCTTGAAAAACCCATCATCATGACTGACGTTGCTAGTGCAGAAATGATCAAATATGCATCTAATGCCTTCCTGGCTACAAAAATCAGCTTTGCAAACTCTATTGCCACACTTTGCGATCTTGTTGGCGCAGACGTGCTTCAAGTGATGAAGGGAGTGGGACAGGATAGCAGAATAGGATCGTCATTCCTGAGTGCAGGACTGGGATATGGAGGCTCCTGTTTTCCTAAGGATACTTCGGCACTATTCCGTACCGCAGAAAAACATGGGTACCACATGGACATGCTGGACGCAGTTATGAAGGTGAATGCCAGCCAAACTACCCGCTTTGTGGATAGACTTAAAAATACATTAGGCGATAGCTTCTCTGGCAAAACAATTGGACTCATGGGCCTTGCATTCAAACCGAATACAGACGACCTCAGAGATGCAAAATCCATAGAGATTATCTCAACACTTCTGAAAGGTGGCGCACATGTACGTGGATATGACCCGATAGCAATTGAGAAAATGCGCGAGATATTCCCTTCCATAGAATATGTAGAGAGTGCATACGAATTAGCCGATAATGCAGATGCACTGGTACTTGTTACAGAATGGAATGAGTTCAGACAACTGAATATGGAAAAGATATGCAGGAGCATGAAAACACCAGTTCTCTTCGATGGCAGGAACATCTATGATCCACACAAGATGAAGAAAATTGGATTTACCTACTATGGAATTGGTAGAGGAATACAGTAACAGCCTGTTAACCACTTTCTCCATTACAGGATGTCTGGACGTAAGGAGCGATAAGCGATGTCAATGATTCGCAAACTATTTGGTATCGGTAGAAACATGGAGTACGACAAGGGAATACGCCTCTTCGATCAAGGGCTTTATAGAGAGGCTATTGAACTGTTAGAGCTTTCGACCAAGGTGAACGGATCACGCGTTGATGCGCTCACACAAAAACTCGCTGGTTTTTATATTGGTGAAGCATACTCTCATGTGGGACAAGAGGCATTGAAGCATGAGAACTGGCAGGAATCTGCTGAGGCATTCAGAAATGCTCTGAAGATACATCCTAACTACGCAGATATCCACCATAAT
Source organism: bacterium (assembly GCA_021805395.1). Taxonomy (GTDB): domain Bacteria; phylum Armatimonadota; class Chthonomonadetes; order Chthonomonadales; family Chthonomonadaceae; genus JAJZFJ01. Next base: position 3,185 of record JAJZFJ010000027.1, on the reverse strand, counting down.
CTGGCAGTTGCACTCAGACATCTCGGTGAAATGGAGGATGCACTCAACTGCGTTGATGCCTCACTGAAAATCAATCCACGTTATGCCCAGGCACACGTTACTAAGGCAATTGTGAAATATGAGCTGAAACAGTATGACGAAGCCATGGAAGCCCTCACGAGAGCTATTGAAATTGAGCCAGGATTAAATACTGAGGTGTGTGAAAGAGTATTTGAACTCCATAGCGAAGGAAGCTACAAAGGAGCTCTCGTAGCTTTAGAACAGGTTACAAACACGCAGATTGAAGACATACTCTTCCACTTTAAACTTGGTGATGACTACTACAGAAGAGGACTCTATGCTGAATCGGCTATGGAGTACCTAAGATCTCTGGCTCTAAGTCCTAACTATGCGGATATACATAATCACCTTGGTCTTGCATATCATGCACAGGAGATGTATCCACAGGCGATTGAATCCTACACTAGAGCGCTCGATATAAACCCTACATTCGAGAATGCAATGGTTAATAGGGCAATTGCTTACAGAGATTCCGGACAGCTGAATTTAGCAATTGACCAGTTCAAAGCTATATCCGAAATCTTCCCTGAAAATCTGGTAACCATAGAAAATCTCAAAACTCTGGTGCTTCACGCCGCTGCTTAACTTATAGGGTGGATGCAAGTGATATAGACATCTGCATCCACCTTCTTTTCTCATTAAATTTAAAACGCATTCCATAGCTTCCCCTAAACTTTCACCTTTGCTGCCGATTTTAGATTATATATAATTCTTGCTTTTCACCAATAACTAGAGAATGACTATTCGATAACAGTTCTCACTCACTCCGCCTGATAGGAATTGCTTCTGACCTTGAAGTTATAAATATCCTCATACGGTATAATGTCTTTGGAAATGAACCTGCAATCATCTATTACAAACGAAATTACTGAACCTTTTTTTACTGTAACTCACCCTTCTAATGAGCCGTCAATACAAGGACGTTGTGGTCTATTAAGACTACCTCATGCAGATGTCCAAACCCCAGTATTCATGCCTGTAGGCACCCAGGCAACCGTAAAAGCTATTCCTCCACAGGATCTGGAGAGCATAGGATACAACCTCATCCTGGGTAACACGTATCACCTCCATCTCCGACCCGGTGAGGAGAGCATAGCCGCACTTGGAGGCTTGCACCGGTTTAGCGGGTGGCGGGGAGCAATGCTGACCGACAGCGGTGGTTTTCAGGTTTTTAGTCTGAAGGGCTTACGGAAAATCACAGAGGAAGGCGTACTCTTCCAATCACATATAGATGGATCCTCCCACATGTTCACCAGTGAGACAGTGATGAAAATTCAGCGTGATATAGGCGCAGATATCATCATGGCCTGGGATGAATGTGCCCCCTATCCTTCTAGTGTGGAATATCAGGAAAAAGCTATGAACAGAACGCATAGCTGGTTACTGCGCTGTATTTGCGAGTATAACAACTCTGGAAGGCTGAGTACTGGCGGTTGGCCCCAGGCACTTTTTGGAATAGTGCAAGGTGGTGTGGAAGAGCGACTGCGGCGGGAAAGCTCACAGTTTCTCACCTCACTCGATCTGCCAGGGTATGCAGTGGGAGGTCTGGCGGTTGGTGAGGATGCCCTGCACCGTTTAGAGGCTATCAAATGGTGTACAGATATTCTTCCCAAACATAAACCACGTTATCTTATGGGTGTGGGCCTGCCAACAGATATACTGGATGCCGTGAGCGCTGGCATTGATATGTTTGATTGTGTGCTTCCTACCCGAAATGCACGGAACGCTCAGATCTTCACCACTACTGGAACTCTCAACCTTCGTAACTCGAAATTCAGGGAAGATACCAGCCCTTTGGATCCGAAGTGCAAATGCGCCGTATGTCAGCGTCACACTAAAGCGTATGTACACCACCTTTTCAGGGTGAAAGAGATGCTGGGCGCCTACCTCACTACGTACCATAATCTGTTTTTTTATCATAATCTCATGCAGCAGATCAGGGATGCAATCCAGTCCGGTTCGTTCGTAACGTTTAAAGAGACTTTCGTGGCTGAGTATCTTTCAGCTGAAGAGGAGCCGCAAGATGACGACCAATGAGGTGTTAGCCAGTGATAGAGTGGTCGCTCCCATCCATCAAAGCCCGCGTGGTGATGAAACTACCTCAAATAAAATAGGTCTTAAAGAGGTACGAAGCAATGAACGCATACGAAGTTATATAGATGCAGCAAACCGCCAGATGAATACTATCGGCTATTCAGAACATGGACTGCGTCACGCAGCACTTGTAGCAGCAATCGCCCGCAATATACTCCTGGGGTTGGGTGAGGATACACGAACGGCAGAATTGGCTGCCATTGCAGGTTATCTGCATGATATCGGGAACTGTGTCCATAGAATATATCATCCGCAAATTGGTGCTAATATGGCATTTTCCATTCTTGAGAGAATGCAGATGGATGCAAACGAGATCGCGCTAATTATTGGGGCAATAGGCAATCATGAAGAGCCAGAAGGCGTGCCTATCAACCAGATTACAGCTGCTGTAATCATCGCTGATAAATCGGATGTTCATTTTACAAGGGTGCAAAATCCAGATCCTACAACTTATGATATTCATGACAGGGTGAATCATGCAGTACAGAAGTCGCACATCCTGATTGATGCCACTAACCGGGTAATAACTCTGGATCTCATAATTGATACAGCACAGGCGACCGTGATGGAGTATTTCGAAATCTTCGTTGAGCGAATGATTATGTGCCGAAAGTCTGCCGTTCTTCTTGGATGCCAGTTTCGGCTTATCATAAATGGCGTAGACCTGTGAGACTGCCTTGTATTTTCGTGATACAATAGCCGCTATCTCAACCCCTCCCGGTGAAGGAGGTTTGGCGGTGATTCGCCTCAGTGGAGATATGGCTGTTCTGTTTGCCAGCAGGCTCTTCCAGCCTGTAAAGGGTAGCGTTGGGCAGTTTGTTACACACACTACGCATTACGGCAAAATCCTCGATGCCGCGGGCAATGTGATAGATGACGGCATGATGACCCTTATGCTAGCCCCTCGCTCCTACACCTCCGAAGACACGGCAGAGCTTACCTGTCATGGTGGCATTCATATCAGTTCGCTTGTTTTGAAGGCAGCCCTCAACGCAGGATGCAGGCTGGCAGAGCCTGGTGAGTTTACCTAC
>JAJZFJ010000067.1 GCA_021805395.1 bacterium | reverse complement strand
ACTCCTCCGCGGAGGCAAGGGCATATCTCATCAAGCTGAGATCCATCCTTACCTATCTGGAAGTGTGCGATGGCAAGATGGAGCAAGGCTCCTTACGCTGCGAGCCAAATGTCTCTGTGAAACAGAAAGGGTCTGATATTTTTGGAACCAAAACAGAGATAAAAAACCTGAACTCATTCCGTGCTGTTATGCGAGGGATCGATTACGAAGTCGAGAGACAGATTGCACTTCTCAACAGGGGTGAGAAGGTGATGCAGGAGACACGTGGCTGGAATGAAGCCAAACAGTCCACCTACTCTCAACGATCCAAAGAGGTGGAGCAGGAGTACAGGTATTTCCCGGACCCTGATCTTATGCCGCTGCTCATCACAGAAGAGTGGATTCAGGAGATTAGGGCGTCTATGCCAGAACTTCCGGATGCAAAAAAGCTGAGGTTTATGGAGCAGTATCGAATTCCAAGGGATGATGCATCTCAGCTCACCGAGACCAGGGCACTGGCAGATTACTATGAAACAGCAGCTGCCTCATCGGACCCCAAGATGATTGCAAACTGGATGATGGGAGACCTCAGCAGGCTGATGAATGCGGATGGCAAAGAGATAACAGAATGCCCGGTATCGGCACCCCAGCTGGCTGCAATGGTGGGGATGATTGAACGGGGAGATATCAGCGGCAAGCTTGCAAAGGTCCTCATAGAACGTATGTATGCCACCGGTGAAGACCCGGACAAGATCGCACAGAGAGAGGGTTTGATCGTCCTTAAGGACAGCTCTGTTCTGTCAGCTGCTGTGGACGCTGTATTTGCCGCCAACGCCTCTGTTGTCTCAGATATCATTGATAAGGGACTGGTGAACAAACGGGGTTTTCTTGTGGGGCAGATAATGAAGGCAACAGGGGGAAAGGCGGATCCCGCTGATGTGAACCGTCTCCTTGATGAGAAGCTGAAAGCCTGATTCCCATGCGCCGACGATGTGCTGTTTATGTAACTGTGCAACAGCTTGTAATCCTTATGGTTGGAGCTACCGCGCACGCCGACCCGGTGAGCAGTGCCATTAACGCCCTCCGGTCCCCGTCACCTGCAGTGCGATCCGATGCCGCATCAGCCCTCGCACATCTCAAAAGTCAGAGAGCTGTGCCAGCCCTCATTCAGGCTCTTAAGGATCCAGTCGCTTCGGTACGTGGGCAGGCTCTACGAGCAATGGGCAACACTGTGACCCGGCAGGATACTCCTCAACTCATCGCGGTTCTTCATAGCTCCAATCTGCACCAGAAGACGGATGCCATCAGACTACTGGGAATGCTGGCCGATCCCAGAGCCGTTCCAGCCCTGGTGCAATGCTTAAGGACTTCTAATGCACTGTATCAACAGTTGAGTGCACGTGCACTCGGCGAGATTGGGAGCCCGGCGGCTGCCATCCCTTTGGAACGGCTGCTTAAAAGCAGCAATGAACGCACCAGACTGGAAGCAGTGGATGCTCTTGGCAAGATCGATGCCATGCAGGCAGCGCCCAGCATCGTGCCCCTGCTCTCGGACAAAAGCTCTCAGGTAGCTATGACTGCTGCCATTACGCTTGCGAACCTTCACAATCCCGCTGTAACGCCTGCCCTGGAAAAAGTGATAGCCGAGCATCACACTAGTCAGTATGGCATCGGGTTCTATGCAGCGTATGCACTTGGCATGCTGGGAGACCGAAAAGCGGTACCAGTCCTGGAGCAGCAGCTATATAGTCGTAACCAGTCTATCCGTGCCGCGTCAACAATGGCATTGTCTCATATGCATATAGTCTCAGCAGTGCCAAAAATAATTCCTCTACTTAAAGACAGGTCTACCCTGGTTCGTTTCGATGCTGCTCAGGCGCTAGGTGTTCTCAGAGATCCGAGAAGCGTGGATGCTTTACTGGTATCCCTCAAGGATCCTGACGAGGACGTGCGGGAGCAGAGTGCAAGGGCACTGGGTCTAATCGGGAGCTGGAAAGCAGTGAAACCTCTTGAGTATGCTGCGTTTCATGATAGTGATGATGCTATCCCAAAAGCTGCCGGGATTGCACTCGGACAGATAGGTGATCCCCAGGCAAAACCTACGCTTCTGCGTCTGGAACATTCAACAGACCCTATTGTGCGCGATGCTGCTCGCTATGGGATGCAACTTCTGAAATTGCATGAAGGTAATGCAAAGTAGATACCGACAATCACTCATAGTATTCGTAACAGGAGTCATTATGAAAAGAGCCGTCCCGCTACTCACTCTTATTCTAACCACATGTGGAGCACTCACCAGTTCCGCTCTATTCGCTATCCCTGCCGCCCCGTCAAAAGCTATGCCTGCAAAAGCACATGTACTCAAGCCGGTATCAGATGAGCAGGCAACCCTCGGAATTACTGCAGCCTCTCTTGTCTATCTCAAGGAGTTTGCAGACCGACATTTCGATAAGGGAGAGTACAACCACTGTATTAGCCTTAATCAAGTCGTACTGCAGGGTGAGCCCCACGAGATGGAACTCTATTCTGATGACGCATGGCTTCTCTGGTCCACAGATAGAACACCCCAAGCCATTGCAACCCTGAAACAGGGATTGGCAGCCAACAAAACAACCTACTTTATGTATGATGAGCTGGGGCAGTTCTACTGGCTGCATCTGCACAAACCCTATATTGCACTGGCATATTACAAAGAGGCTGTCAAGTTTCCTGCACCTATGGTGACATGGCATGGGCTTGCTCACTGTTATGAGCAGTCTGGCGACTTGAAAGGTGCGGTGATGGCATGGAAGCACTGCTGCACCAATAAAAGTGATGCCGTTGCACCTATTGAACTAGGACGCGTTGAGGTAAAACTTGCCGAGCAGGAGAGACAGGTCAGGAACAAAAATAAAGCATAAGCTGCTAAATCTTGTTACACTTTAGTTATGAGTTGTGTTTGGTAATGGTATAGATCTCCTCTAACTCACTGAGGAGATCTGGATTACATTTCCATCCACATCGCAAATTATGGCAGCCTGCTCAGTACTCCCTGGCTCTGGCCTGGAGATGAAATCAGCCTCATGCTCCTCAAGGTGCTTGCAGGCTAGAGCAAAATCTTCCACCACAAGGCTCATAACAACAGTACTGGAATCGTACTGGATTGCAGTATCTGGATAGGGATTAAGCTGTAACATCACACCCTCCTGAAAAAGAGCCCAGTCACTCATCTCATCCACAAGGGTCAATCGTAGTACATTTTTGTAAAACTCAACTGATCTATCCAGATCCTGAACCAGCACCATCACACCAACAGCTAATACTTTCATACTCTACCTTTACTTCCAGTTATCCCCAAAGCAACTTCTGCATTTCTTAACGCCAATCTTCGCATCTCCCGACTTTTGCTACAAAGAAGATCAAAGCGTTCGGCACGAGTTTGCAGAATATTACCAGCTATTGCTGCAATGGCGGATGGTTCTGAGCTGTTCCAGTCAAAAGTTTCCTTCTCCATACCCAGCCTATGCATGAGACAAGAGACCTTGGGATCGTAGCTAAGTGCAATGGCCGGAACACCCACGCTGGCAGCAAGGATAAGTGTATGCAGGCGCATCGCAATTACCATGGGAAGTGATGAGATAATCCCTAGAAGTGCTGTGGGATAGTGCGGATATCTCAGGATAGAAACGTCGATCTCACCCTTCAGGTAGTTCCATACCAATTCAGCAAACTGTAAGTCGTGCGGGTGCTGCATAGGAATGAGCAGAGGAAGCAGTCCTGTCTGTTTGTGCAGGGCAGACACTAACTCGCCATAACGCGGCACATCGCTGGCGGTATCTCCCCACGCTCTCAGTGCTACTCCCAGCCAGGGAGTATTCGCGCTTAAGCCCTCATTCCGCCAGGACGTTTGAGTGATAATTTCTGGAGGTGGTGAAAGTGCAAACGCAGGGTCTGCAGTGATCTCCACGCGCTGTGATACACCGATGGCTGTCATCAGATCTGCGGAGGCTTGATCACGCACAGTAATAGCAGCTGCCCTGTTTGCTGCGAACCCTACGAGTTTTCTCGACAGCTTTCTATGCAGTGGGCCAAGTCCCTGAGCATAAAACATCACTGGGACCTTCAGCATACCAGCAACTCTTATCACCAACAGATAGTAAAGAAGCGAACGCATGCTCGTGGTGTCCTGCAAAAGACTCCCACCCCCGCTAATTAACAGATCACTTCCACGGAGTGTTTCAGTCAAGCATCTTAAGCTCATCCTGTTCACAGAATGCAGACCATGTGAATGATATGTGGAAGCAGGATTCTGCGAGAGTATGGTGAAATCGACTGGAGCATCTAATGATGCAAAGGATGACTGTATTCCAGCAAGCACCGCTTCGTCGCCAGCATTTCCGCAGCCGTAGTAGCCAGAAAGGGCGATGCGGGGGCGTTGAGATCCATTCAAGCTTATTTAGCCCAACTCAGTTTTTGATCTGTCTCTTCTGGCACGTTTCTGAAGAACAGCAGCTCAACGAAGAAAAACAGCAATAAACCAAGAATAATACCTATAGAAAGGCTTAAAAATGCGCGCCATACAGAGATAAGAATTGGGGTGTGAATATGACAGAATGTGTTGAGAAGATCTACTTGCCCTATGGTTGCTGCAACAAAGCAGGGCATTGCTATCTTTCTTCTTCCACGCATATACATAGCCACAGAGAAGATGAACAGTGGGTCTCCCAGCAGGAACTCCTTGGAACGTGGTCTCACTGGCAAAACATGATCCAGAAGTGCCCTTGCCTTCAATTCCAGCGGAGACACTGCAACAGATGCATCGTTACCGGATCTGATCAGAATAAGGGCAACAACTGCCAGTGCAAACATTATAATAAGCAGCGTGCCGTATCTGGAAGGCTCGTTCAAGACGGACTTGATAGAAGTCCTCCATCTTATTTTAAACTGCTCTATCGTCTCACCCTGAAATACTGCCCCACCTGCTACTGCGGCCACTGCTATTAGAAGTATTGGCAGTGAAAGCTGTGCTTTTATTCCCTGAAATCTGCTTTCCTCCACCACAAAAATGCGGGATGCCAGCAGACCAATTACTGCAACTATTCCAATTGCCGTGGTTGCCGAGGCGAGGATAATGGAGGTGATTGAGCTGACCGCAGCAGAAGGGACTGTCAACATTGGACGTCTTTGAGAGAGACGAGGCATGGCACGCAAGCACGCTATGGATGGGAAGATGATACCGGCAGCGAGGGCGGTTAACCGTCTACCCTCCATGCCAATGAGCGGAAGTGCAGCAAAAACTGGAATACAGATCACGAGCAGCATCACAATCTGTCTGGTTGACAGCGGCATGAGAGAGATCATCATCCACACCATGCCGCCGGCAATACCCAGCCCTATCAAGCTGAACATAAACCGAGGAACATGTAAACGTAGAAAAATGTGAGCCTTGCCAAAACGCATTGCACCACCCTCAAAAGCGGGTCCATGTGCTATCCTGGCAGCTACCCTGTTTACGTAATGGATGTTCTCAGCCATCTGGTTCGTTCCAGCTTCTGTTAACAGCCTCACATAACAGAACCGTATATTTCGCTCTCTAGCGGCCAGTCCAAAACGCTCCACCATTGCCGCTTCGGTCATGTTTGCCATCTCAGCGGACTGTATGCTGTGCACCCTGATGTATGCACCGTTCAAGGCACTCGAAATGGTTCCTGCACCATGCTGCTTTCCAAACTCCACATTGCCATACAACGGGCCAGATGGAGACCTTCCAGAGGCATCAGGCATAAGCAGACTGGCTACCCGTTTCTCAGACCCACGAAAGCCGAGCACGTCGTTCCCGGCAAAAATCACAAGTGAGACGGATTCCTTTCCAAGCTCGTCCAGTACAGCCGCTGCACGCTGGTATGTCACTCCTGGAAAATTGTTTATCCTACCGGCCACCAGAAGACCAGCCCGATGAGCTTCCTGAAGTTGATGCGGAGGCAGCCCCACTCCAAACTGTCTTAGATATGGGTATCCAATGGGTGTAGCGAAACCAGTCGTGCCGTCTGTGAAAAGTGTGTGTCCTGAAGGCAGCACAGCCTGAACCGCACACGAGGTGAAAGGTACGCCTCGCATCTGCAGTTCTGAAACCACACGGTGCAGCGTTTGAGTATCTGACACCGTCACAACCGTGATGCGCCCTCCAGGTACCATTCTCAAGGAGGGACGCAGCACACCAGACAGTTCCAGCGAGTTAACCGTATC
>JAJZFJ010000192.1 GCA_021805395.1 bacterium | reverse complement strand
CCTCTGATTCCCTGTCTCCCGAAACAATCATAACATGATTAAACTGATGCTTTGGTCCCAAATGCGTAATGAATGAGTGGCTGTCGTCTCGTGGTGCATCTCTAAACTGAAGTACAGCAGCAATATGATTTTCTATCGCAACTATGCACTCCATGCCCCCTGTGTAGGATGGTAAAAGGTTTAGCCCCGCAACATCCTGGCTTATAAACTGTTTCCGGCTGGATATCTGAATGTGCTTATTGCTGATTGTTCCCTGCAATCCCTGGCCTGGGGGTTCATTGACTTCAGAGGTATCATGCAGAGCAAGCCCCTTCTCTGTGGCTGCATTCAGAATTGCCCTTGCGAGCGGATGCTTTGAGTATCGCTCAAGGCTGGCCGCTAACGACAGTACCTCATTCTCATCATAGCCAGGGATTATAGACTGATTGATTAATTTCGGCTCTCCATAAGCTAGAGTGCCTGTTTTATCAAAGATGGCTGTCCTACACTCCACAATCTGTTCCAAAACTACAGGGTTTTTAACAATGATTGCCCGGCGAGCACAGAGGGAGATGGAACCAATTATCGTTATTGGAATTGCAATTAGCAAAGGACATGGGGTAGCTATAACGAGCACTGCAAGAAACCGAACAGCATCTCCTGTGATCGCCCATGCAGCAAATGCAATCACAAGCACAACTGGAGTAAATATAGCACCCAGACTGTCACCGAGACGTCTTAACTTGGGGCGGGACGATTCCGAATCGTGCATAACCTCCATAATTTTAGCATAACGGGAATCCGCTGAGGCTTTTGCAGCCTGAATTGTGAGGGCAGATTCGCCATTGATTGCACCTGATATCACCGTTGATCCTGTGATTTTGGTGATCTGAAATGGTTCACCAGTGAGATAGGACTCATCCATTACGCCATGCCCTTCAATCACCACTCCGTCAACGGGACAGATGTCATGGGGATAGATCACCAGAGTATCACCTACTGCGACATCAACTATTGCAACATCATGAATCCCATCGCTTTGCTTCCGATGTGCTATGGATGGCACCCTTTTGGACAGGACTTCCAGGACAGAGGAGGCACTTCGGAGCGCATAACTTTCCAGAGCTTCGCCTCCAGCAAGCATCAATACGATTATCGCACCTGCCAGATACTGGTGCATGGGAACAGAGCTGATAATAGAGATCCCACCTAACAGATCGGAACCGAACTCTCTGTGTAACAACTTTTGAAGCAGATCATAAAGAAGCGGAACCCCACCCAGTGTGAGCGAAACAATGAGGGGAATCTGAGCAATGCTCACTTTGGAATGGAAGCCGAATTCTAACACGCCTGAGACGATGATACTGACTATTGTGAATGCTGCAATCACAGTAGATCTTCTCTGGAGTAACATCGAGTAGAGACTTCTTTGCTGAACAACACCTGGCTTGCCTGTTATTGGCTGTTTATCTCCTGAAACCAATGCGGTTCTCATGCTAAGTATTCCAATCACTGTGAAATCATTTCAAATAAATTCAATCTATACAGAATGATAGAGTTCGTTATAAATTATGATGGCTTCTATAATGGAATTCACATCCATCTCAAGAGGGATTCATCAGCACTACGGGTCGTAAATTGCATTGATGTTTGAAACCCCAATCTGAACTCTCCATCGGACACATTCATGCCACAATGATGTGCAAAACAATTCAAATGCAGGCTTATAGTTTTGTTGAAGGGAATTCCACAGGACAGCCCTATCGTAAATCCACTATCATCTTCCCAATATTATCGCCATAAAAGAGGCCAATAAATGCTTTGGCTGCCTGATCAATACCTGATAAAACAGTCTCTTTACTCTTAAGCTTACCCGCCGTATAGTATCCACCTACTTCTTTTTCAAATTGAGCCTGATTGTCCATAAAATCACTAACAATAAATCCCTTAATTGTCAGCCTTTTTGAGACAACATTGAAATAGTTGGAAGGACCTGGAGTAGGCTCGCTATCGTTATAGGTAGAGATACCTCCACAAGCGATTATTCGCCCGTGCAATTTTAGAACTGAGAATGCTGCCTCAAGAGATTCTCCACCAACATTATCGAAATAGACATCTATGCCATCAGGTGCAGCGTGCATCAACAACTCTAAAACTGGCGCAGATTTATAATCAAAAGCATAATCGAAGCCGCATTCGTCTTCCAGAAACTTAACTTTTTCAACTGAGCCCGCTGAACCTATCACGCGACATCCCCGTAATTTTGCGAGTTGACCGGCGACGTTGCCCACTGCACCCGCAGCCCCAGAAATAAAGATTACATCCCCTGCTTTGACTTCAACCAGATTGAGACCTGCCCATGCTGTCATCCCTGTCATCCCGAGTGCTCCCAGATAGATGGAGAGTGGCTGCATTTCTTTATTTACCTTGTGCAGTGCACCTGGAGAAGCTATAAAATACTCTCGCCAGCCGTAATTGGAAGTTACTGCGTCACCAGGTTCATATCCACTCGCACGCGATTCGACAACTTCTCCAACTGCCCCGCCATCCATCACTTTATCGATTTCAAAAGCTGATACATAAGATTTTCCTGCATTCATCCTCCCCCGCATATAAGGATCTACCGACATGTAATGGTTACGAACCAGAATCTCGCCGTCCCCTAATGGTGGTAGAGTTGTCTCGGCTATGACAAAATTAGATTCACCTGGCAGCCCTTCGGGGCGAGATGCTAATCTTACCTCTCGACTTGTGATATTGGACATGTTGTTCCCCTATGACAGACCTTAGATCTTTATTTTGATTGTGATAACCAGTACGACTCAGAAGCCTCTCTTAAGCGGCAGCAAGCAAATACCTAATGGTGCTACTGATTTCATTAAACCTCGATGTACTGTGCCATTACTCTAGCCAACTTGCGATTACACCCTCCCTTGACATGCGCAGGCAAGGGGCGGGGCTGAGGTAAAGCCGAAGCAAACTTCGCAATGCGACTTCTACCTCCTGACTACGCTTTCACTCCTCCTTGAATGAGCGACAGCGAATGGCCCGAGAAGGGGTCCCGACACATTCGCGAGGGTGGAACCCAAACTCTACAGCCCTCCTGCTTTGTTAACTCCAATGGCAGCGCCTCCCTATTGCAGCCTGAATACCAAAGAACACTGCAGTTCTAATTACTGCTGCCGGTCACTCACAACTCGCGCCACATAGTATAATGTATACTCAAAGTCATTTACGGGTATATGAGGCATCAATTGAGCACTCTTAGAAATATGATTACTGAAGATGTGGCCATGTGGAGGAAGAAAAACTGTATCACCCTCATGGATATCTCCCGGGAGCAGATAGGTACCCTCCTGCATGTTGCTGCGGAGTTAAAGATCCACGATCTCAAAAGAGAAGTGAGTCTGCGATGGGAATATCCACGCACACTTGCCATGCTGTTTCAGAAGCCCTCCCTCCGTACCCGAGTCAGTTTTGAAGTGTCTATGGCACACCTGCAGGGTCATGCTGTTTACCTCAATCCCGAGGATGTGGGGCTGGGCATCAGAGAGGCCGTGTCCGATGTGGCCGGAGCACTATCCCGCTGGGTAGATGCTATCACCGCACGCGTCTTCAGCCATTCAACCCTTGAAGAGCTCGCATCCAATGCCACCATACCTGTAATCAATGCCCTTAGTGATCGTGAACACCCGATCCAGGCGTTTGCAGACCTGCTAACACTGCAGGAGCAGTGCGGAATGCTGGGGAATGACCGCACTTTGGCATACCTTGGAGATGGAAACAATGTGCTTCATGCCCTCATGATAGCCTGCAGCCGTATGGGAGTAAACCTGAGGGCAGCATGCCCTGAAGGATATGGACCCGCAGAAGATTACATCAGGGCTACCCAGATTATCTGTGGAATATCCGGTGCAACTTTCCACCTCACAACAGATCCCGTGGAGGCAGTCGAAGGTGCGGAAGCACTGTACACGGATGTATGGACCAGCATGGGACAGGAGGACGAAAAAGAGCACCGGCTGAAGGTATTCACACCTTACCAGGTAAATTCTGCCCTGCTTCGTCATGCACTGCCAGGTGCTATTGTAATGCACTGTCTGCCAGCCCACCGCGGTGAGGAGATTACAGCACACATAATGGCACAACACCAAACCGTTATGCTGGATCAGGCCGAAAACAGACTTCATACCCAGAAGGCACTCTTGATGCTAATACTGGGCATCTAAACTATATCGCTGAAAAGAGAAAAATGAGAAAAATCGTTCTTGTCTACTCAGGAGGGCTGGACACCTCCGTATGTATCCCGCTCATGCGTGAGGAGTATGGTTACGATCACGTGATCACTGTCACTGTGGATGTAGGCCAGCCCGCAGAAGACATCCGGCTGGCGGCTGAACGTGCACAAAAACTTGGCACCGAACACTACACCATAGATGCCAAGGAGATGTTCGTACGCCATTTTTGCTGGGGAGCAGTGAGAGCGAATGGAGACTATCAGGGTTACCCTATCTCCACATCCATAGCCAGGCCGCTCATAGCACTGAAAGCAGTCCAGAAAGCGCGTGAACTTGGGGCAAATGCGTTCGGTCACGGCTGCACAGGCAAGGGAAACGATCAGTTTAGAATAGAGTACATCCTTCGCACACTCATGCCAGATGCTGAGATAGTGGCTCCCATGCGCGAAGGGCGCCTCCTCCCAGACGGCAGGAGAGAGCCATGGACCCGCTCTGAAGAGATAGACTACGCGAATGCCCATGGTCTGGATATCCCTCAATCTCACTCCAAAATATGGTCCATTGATGAAAATATATGGGGACGCTCAATAGAGGGTGGCAGGCTGGAAGAGACGGATTATGCCCCACCGGAAGAGATATTCCTCTGGACAAAAGGTTTTGACAGCTGCCCCGATACTCCCACCGAAATCTCTATTGGGTTCGATAATGGCTCCCCTGTCTCAATAAACGGTACGAACCTGGAACCTCTGGAGCTTGTTACCCAGTTGAATAAAATTGCTGGTGATAACGGGGTCGGACGAATTGATATCATGGAAGACCGCATGCTGGGTCTTAAGGTTCGCGAAAACTACGAATGCCCTGGGGCTGTCACTCTGGTTACAGCTCATCGTGCACTGGAAGCACTCATTGGCACACAGTCGGAGCTTAAGTTTAAAGGGCTTGTAGACCGTGAGTGGGGAGAGCTGGCATACAAGGGGCTATGGTTTGATCCTCTAAAGGAGAATCTGGAAGCATTCATCAACACCATGCAGACAAGGGTAACGGGAACCGTGAACCTGAGGCTCTATCGTGGAAGCATACAGGTTATTGGTCGCAGCAGTCCCTACTCGCTATATAATGCCGATTTGGCTTCATTCGATAGCAAAACTTTCAATCAGAGCGAATCACTGGGGATTGTTAAAACTCACGGCATGCAGTCCAGAATGTATTTTGAAATCAAACGGGATGAACTACGACGTCTTGGCAGATCCGAAGGTGAGCTATTAAGACTGGAAGGCGATACCAGCGATGCGTAAGCTTTGGGGGGGGCGGTTTGAAGGGGCGACAGAGCCTCTGATTGAACAGCTTAACAATTCGCTCCCCTTTGATGCGCGACTATGGCCACAGGATATCCAGGGATCCATAGCTCACGCTACTATGCTCGGGGCCACATCTATCATCACGCCTGAAGAGTCCAGGCAGATCATCGCTGGGCTAGAATCTCTGAAGAGTGACCTGGAGCAAGGCACTATCACACTTCCCGCAGATGCTGAAGATGTGCATACAGCCGTGGAAGGCCTATTGCGTGAGCGTATAGGTTCAGTTGCGGGAAAACTCCACACAGCACGAAGCAGAAATGATCAGGTAGCTACAGATATACGCCTGTACCTCAAAGAGGCGTGTGACAACCTGGATGCTGAGGTGAAGCAGCTGCAGGAAACCCTTCTTGCCATCGCCGAGGCACATATAGGTGCAATACTTCCGGGGACAACACACCTGCAGCATGGTCAGCCAGTGCTGCTCTCTCATCACCTAATGGCATACTTCTGGATGCTGGCTAGGGATCGGGAACGGATTGCGGATGCACGAAGAAGGATTGACCGTTCTCCGCTGGGTGCATGTGCATTGGCAGGAACAGGCTTCCCAATTGATAGGCAACAGACTGCTGACATGCTTGGTTTTAGCGAGGTAATACCGAACAGTATGGACGCGGTGTCTGATCGGGATTTCTCCATTGAGTAGCTC
>JAJZFJ010000111.1 GCA_021805395.1 bacterium | reverse complement strand
AATTTAAGTGGTACACAGGTGAACAGTACTTACACATAGAACAGCCATAACCACCTGCTGACGCTGGCACCATACACTACACATACTATGCAGATGACGACTGCTCCAGAGTAACAAACCGCTCATCTTATACTGCTCTCAAGTATGATATATGGATAATTCAAAATAGGCGAAATGAATTATGAAAGATTATTCCGAAGAGCTAAAATCCTTAGAGCAATTATTTACTCTATTTGCGGGTTCTCACAGTGAAACGGTATCATGGAAAACCTCATTCTGGTTCACAAAGAATTATGTAGCATAATACTTATAATTTAAGATGTTATATAACTTTATATGTAGATCCTGTTGTATGGTATAAAATCCCTGTTGCACAATCTGTGATAGATGTAGACTACTCATACATTGTAGAGAATGAAATTGTTAGCATCTACAACATCACCCTTGATAACCTGTGTCCTTTATTTGAATGGCTAAATAACCAATTCCATTACATGGATCACTTTATTGATCCTGAAGTTGAGTATAGTATGCCTAATAGTCAAAAATTGATTCTTTGCATGAAATCAAGTAAATTAATGTGTTCTAATTCCATCCGTTCAATTTTATATGAGTTGCAAAAACACCCAAGTATTGAAGGGCTGCGCCTTGTCTCCAAATATCTATCTAGCAGTGACCGAGCTCTCAGAAAGGCATTGTTGTGGATGCTTATTGCTTTCAAAAAAGATCGTACTTTGTCCAAATCCCTAATTCATGATTACTTGAAGACATTGTGAAAGAATGAAGATCAAAACATAAGAGAAACGGCATCTAAATATTTATATTAATAACTAATTCAACTTATTGCTTGCATCCTATATTTCCTGTGCTTCACATAAAGATCTCGGACATGTATGCTCATAATTATCTATTTCAATGAACGCTGAATATGACTCCTCATTACTACCTGAATTAACTAGATCCTTTATGCACGCCATCACGTTCATTTATCACCTACTCACTAAATATTTTTAAAATGTCAATACTCATCAAGTAGAGTTATTGTCAAATAGAATCCATAATGTTCCAGTTGCCAGGAGGCAAATAAAATCCCAAATAAATTGGAATTCTGCCTTCCTTGGTGAATTTAATAACGGGTAACGCTGCCACATTTGGTTCTGACTTGCTTTTCCTGACGAGGAAGTTTGTAACTTGGCTCTGAGATTGGCAAGCCACGGAAGTATGAAACATCATTCTACGTAATTCATATATTGATCTATAATTCATGTAGGCGAAAAATCGAAGTATTTGTGTTTGCTCTAGCAATAATCGCACTTTCCACCGGTATACTCAGATTAGAGAATCACAATCGCTTGGAGAGGGAGGAGCGAACAATGCGAGATAAAGATGAGATCCTTGAGCAGATTACATCACTTTCTCACTGGCTGGGAGAGCCTGAGAGAGAAATGGCTATCCTGGGAGAAGGAAATACCTCTGCCAAATTGGATGAAAGCAATTTCTATATCAAGGCGAGTGGCAAAAGCCTCGGCACTATCACACCATCTGGGTTCTGCAGTGTAAGCTTCGAAAGAGCTCTGGCTGCTCTCAACGGTCCGAATCAGTCTGATGCGCAGCTTAGAGAAACACTGATTAACTGTAAGACAGATAACGATCCTAAAGTACTCCCATCTGTTGAAACCTTCTTTCATGCATATCTTCTGTCTCTGCCAGGTGTCAATTTTGTAGGCCATACACATCCAATTGCTGTAAACTCGATCCTCTGTTCAAAATTTGCAAAAGATGCTATCTCCGGCAGGATGTTTCCCGACGAGATCGTCTGCTGTGGCATAGCACCCTGTTTCGTAGAATATACCGATCCTGGTCTTCCCTTAGCACAAACTATCAGGCAAAGAGTAGAAGAGTTCATTACAGAATACGGTGAATGGCCACATACAATCTTTATGCAAAATCATGGTCTCATTGCACTGGGCAAATCTGTTCAAGAGGTAGAGAGTGTGAGTGCCATGGCAGTAAAAGCGGCAAAGATTTTGATTGGTACCTATGCAATGGGAGGTCCAAACTTCCTTACTCCTGAACATGTTTCCCGAATACATACCCGGCCAGATGAACACTATCGACAAAAACAGATAGAACAACGATAGAAAGCTGTTCCACAGAGTCATAATCCAATGCCAGTTCGATTTTTGGTTACAAATTACTGAATATACGGTCTAAACCAGAGGAGCTTATTGATGCCCGATACCTTAGATACTTTCAAGAGAGCAGATAGTCCACTTCCAGATAAAATGCTGCGATGGCACCTCTACGGATCAGGATTAGAGAATCTTGGGAAGAATGGTACTGCTGAAGTAGTTGATGTGCCAAAGTGTGGTCCAGATGAACTACTTATTCGACAGGATGCCTGCGGCCTCTGTTTCTCAGATACAAAAGTCATTGCATTGGGAAACAACCATCCTCGCATGACTGGCAGAAATCTGATGAGTGACCCAGCAACACTCGGCCATGAAGTTTCCTGTACAGTTGTGAGGGTTGGATCCAGTCTGGCAGGCAAATTTAAAGTTGGACAGCGGTTCATTATTCAGGCTGATGTGTTTTACAAGGGTCAGTCTATAGCATATGGTTACGCCATTCCTGGGGGTTTAGCGGAGTACAGTATTATTGGTCCACCCATTCTTGATGGTGATGAAGGGTGCTACCTGCTTCCACTCAATGATGCGACAGGTTATGTGGAGTCCGCACTGGTTGAACCTTGGGCATGCGTGGTTTCGGCATACGTTCAAAAGCATAGAGAGAGTATAAAGAACGAAGGAAGCATGCTGGTTGTAGTTGGTAATGGTTCTTACTTATCCCCCTTGAAAGATCTCATCTCATCAGAATGCAAACCGGCCTGCCTGCATATTCTGGCACCACACTTGAACCTTGAGACAGATATGCAATCAGGTGACGTTAGCCGTGATGTCGCCTTATACCACTCTCTGGAATCTTTAATACCAGCCATTCCCGACGGTGGCTATGATGACATCATCCTGGTGGGAAGTGTCTCTCCAGACGATGTGGAAGCAGTAGCTGCTCTTCTCTCAACGCATGGGATATGCAACTTCATTCAGCCTCCCCATTTTGCCCGTAAAATCTCGCTCGATATTGGCAGAATTCACTATAACTGGCACTCCTTCATCTCATCAAGCTCAAATAGTGCCTCTTCTGCCTATAAGGAAGAAAGAACAGCGGAACTCAAAGCTGGCGGGAAAGCCTGGTTCGTAGGGGCAGGCGGTCCAATGGGGCAGATGCACGTTCAGATAGCAATCCAGATGAAAACGCCACCAAGCCTCATCGTAGCTCACGATGTGGATGCTGCAAGACTTGAGAGTGTAATTGATCGCTTTGGTGCATTAGCTGAGTCTAAATCAATTAAACTTGTTGCGTTGAATCCTAACGGGATGAGCACCGATCAGTTTGATAAGGCATTGGAAGATATCACTGGCGGTACAGGATTCAACGATATCGTCTCCCTTGTACCAGTTGCTTCGGTAATAGAGCATGCAGCAAACCATCTGGCAATCGGTGGATGGTTCAATATTTTCGCAGGAGTAGCCAGAGGTACCATGGCTAATATCGATCTGAACAGTATCACCGAAAAAAAGTGCAGGTTTATTGGCAGCAGCGGCTCCTCACTTGCAGACATGCAGCATACACTTCAGAAGGTTGAAGATGGCTCTCTCTCCACGAATGCTTCTCTTGCAGCCATAGGTGGCATGGAAACGGCGAAAGAGGGTTTAGCTGCTGTCAAAGAGGGCAGATTCACTGGAAAAACCCTGATCTTCCCCCTCATTCACGACCTGCCACTCACCCCTCTCAAAGAGCTAGAGACAGTACTACCAACCGTGTACTCTAAACTGCAGGATGGCAAGTTCTGGACGAAAGAAGCAGAAGAGGAGCTGCTTCGTATTAAACTGGGAGGTAGCAAATAAACTATGCAACGACTGAGTGGAAATGTAGCAATAGTTACCGGAGCAGCACAGGGACTGGGAGAAGCAATTGTGCACAGGTTTGCAGTGGAAGGTTGTAAGGGCATAGTCGTTGCCGATGTTCAGCTAAGCAAGGTCGAATCTACTGCTGCAAGGATAAAAGAAGAGACAGGAGTGACCACAATCGCATGCAGAGTGAACGTCACTGAAAAAGAGGACTGCACTGCGATGGTAGAAACAGCCATCTCAAATTTCGGCCAGCTGGATATCCTTGTAGCAAACGCAGGGATACTGCGAGCACACGAAATCACCTCATTTCCTGAGGACGAATGGCGGCAGGTCATTGATGTCAACTTAACGGGATACTTCTTGTCGGCGCAGGCAGCAGCAGCAGCCATGATCCCAAATAACAGAGGATGTATCATTCAGATAAACAGCAAATCTGGCAAAAGAGGCAGTTTTAGAAACAGCGCATATGCAGCCAGCAAATTTGGCGGAATTGGATTAACTCAGTCAATCGCCCTGGACTTGGCACCACACCAAATTCGAGTGAATGCTGTCTGTCCCGGCAATCTGCTGGATGGCACATTATGGCAGAACAGTCTGTATGAACAGTATGCACGTACACAAGGTCTAACAGTGGATGAAGTAAGAAAGAAGTATGAATCTCAGGTACCATTAGGACGTAGTTGCACGTATGATGATGTGTGCAACGTTGTAGTTTTCCTTGCTTCAAATGAGTCTGGGTATATGACAGGGCAGGCAATTAATGTAACAGGTGGTCAGGAGATGAGATGAGTTATTCTATCTCCTGGTACAGACAGCAGGTTTGAAATGTTAGATTACCTCTCCGAGAAAAGAGAAGAGCTTGAGAAGGTGCAGCTGTGGATAATCCCCGTAGTTGCCACTGGGCTGGTGCTGAATGTTCTCATACAGCCAGCACCTCTCGATAACCCCGCAAACACATTGTCTCTACTGCTTTCAACACTGCTTATGATCGCATCCTGCACATCTCTCCCTTCACCCCCGTCGGGTCTGGAAACAGTTCATCTTGCAAAACAGGCATGGCTGAAAAAAAAGGTTGTAACCCGCATCAAATGCATGCGTGTTTTCTCGTTCCTTACTGCTGGAGTTCTCTTTATAATTGTGGGTAGCCATCTTACAAACCAGATACTTCTGAATCGTTTTGGCAGAAAGATAAATGCAATTGTAATCAACAACGAATACGATTCCCCTCTGCCTAAGGTTGGTGGGTCAATTGTCTATGTCTACAATATAAAAAATAACTCGTATTCAGATTCAATATACTTCAATACAGCACATTACAAACTTCACAGGTTTCTTTCAACGCTCCCAGTCACATACCTGCCTTCAAGCCCAGCCATACATCAGGTAGGTCCGGTTACCATGCAGTCAATCTCAGTAGATAGCATCAATACAGTACTCATGCTTATCTTCATTGTAATGTGGGAAATCGAGGTCTTTTTTGCCTACGAGCGTAATGCATTTCAGCAGCTTGCACTTGGAAGAACAGGCTTGGAAATTAGTGGAACCATTACACAATGCAAAGCGCGAACCAGAAAAGGTAGAATACTGGGTTACAGAATTCATTATGGGATTGCTACACCTAACGGGATTTCTTTCAAGTCTGCAACCATTTCACCTAATACAGGCGAGCCAACGCTAGTAGGTTTCCCAATCTCGGTGCTGCTGGATAAAAACAATCTTCATACACATCTACCAAGCACATCGCTAAGTATGATTCAGTTTTCACATCCCAGTGTGGAGTTAAAATCTGCACATAACTCACTCACTCAACCAGGCGTTGAATAAACAAACCTCTTCATATCTATGCGAATAGTACCTATTCTCCGATCAGATCTTGGTCTCGTAATGAAACTCTACTACAGGTTCCCCCAAAGATTTCTATCGCCGGTTATGAATTTAAGCTCAAATACCATGGTCAACGACATCTCTCAATGCTGGGGAGCAGTTGACAACAATGGTATACTTTCCGGAGTAATGCTTCGATTCAGTAATGTTTGCATAGTTGCAGATATTGCAGGTGAAACTGCACATGCCTTTGCGGAGATCATCGATTCACTGCCCGGTTTAGCAGGAGTTAGGGGATCACTGGAGTGCACAAGAAAGCTGCCCCTCCATCTGTTGAAATATCGCATCACCTCCATCAAACAGTCAACCCTCATGCTCCTGCATAGAAAGCCCACTATACTTCCATGTCAGAATGCAATAATCAGAA
>JAJZFJ010000163.1 GCA_021805395.1 bacterium | reverse complement strand
AGATATGCAGAGCTTGTACTACCTTCACTATCTGCTGTAAGGATTACAGAGCCGTTTGCCTCTGTATCGTTCACAGCATCTGCCTCTGCTTCAATCCCCACTCCGTTTTGCTGCAGGAGGTCGGCAAGTAGTCCAGGGCTGCATGGATATCCCAGTCGGTCTGCCTTCTCTGTGAGACGGATCCAAACCGTTTTGGGCATCCTCCAGGGAGATCCTGCAGTTAGCCACTCCTGCGAAGCCCCTGGGTGATGTGCGAGTGTTGGTGCCCTGGATCCCGCAGCAAGTGTGAGCAGCAGTCCCTGGAGCCTGTTTCGTCCATCCCGGTGGACCGTAGCAGCCGAACCGGATGCAGATCTGCAAACCATCCAGCCTGCTCCACCTTCATCCATTACCTGCTCTAGTGCGGTAAGATGTGTCAGGTCAGAGCTTCGGAGACCTGGTACCACAAGAACAACTGCACGAGGAGGAGCAGCGTAAGATGTGAGGCTTAAGAGCAACAACACAGTAGACAAAAAAACACGTTTCACGCTATAATTATAGCATGATGTCAGCTTGTGAAAACATATAAATCATCTAAAGAATTACAGTGAGGTTGGCATGTGTATTTTAAATATCATCAATTTGAGCAGCGGTTGTGAGTGAAAGAAAACGGCAGGCGGATGCAGCCAGAGTAGTGGGTGTAACAAAAAACAGTGAGGATGAATCTGAGCTATCTCTTCGTCCCCGCAAACTTAAAGAGATGATTGGTCAGGAGAAGATAAAACAGAACCTTCATATCTCTATTCAGGCTGCGAGAGAGCGGGGAGAGCCTCTAGACCATGTACTTTTGTATGGACCTCCTGGCCTGGGCAAGACAACTCTCAGTAATATTATTGCCAACGAAATGGGAGTCACACTGCGAATAACATCCGGGCCGGCACTCGAGAAGCCCAAAGATCTGGCTGGTGCGCTCACAAGCCTCGAACCTGGAAGTGTGTTTTTTATAGATGAGATCCATCGTTTGAGCAGGACAGTGGAAGAGGTTTTGTATTCGGCGATGGAAGATTTCAGAATGGATATTGTGATTGGTCAGGGGCCGGCAGCCCGCACTGTTGCAATGCAGATTCCCCCTTTCACTTTAATAGGTGCAACTACCCGGGCAGGTATGGTATCTGCCCCTATGAGGGATCGGTTTGGCATACAGCATAACTTCGATCTATATGAGTCTGATGATCTCAATCTCATTGTGAGGCGATCTGCTGAGATAATTGGAGTTGAGATAGATGCCGATGGATCCATCGAGATAGCCAGACGCTCCAGGGGTACACCTCGTATTGCCAACCGCCTGCTACGCCGCGTGAGGGATTATGCACAGGTACGTGCAAATGGTGTAATCACCCAGCAGATTGCCGATGAAGCCTTGCGTATGCTGGATATAGACGTACTGGGTCTGGACCCATTCGATCAACGCTACCTCACTGCAATTGTAGAAAAGTTCGATGGCGGCCCAGTCGGTCTGGAGACCCTTAGTGCAATGCTGGGTGAGGAAAAGGACACCATTGAGGATATGGTGGAGCCGTTTCTGATGCGCTTGGGCTTTCTGAATAGAACAAGCCGTGGGCGAGCGATCACGCGTTCTGCATGTGTCCATCTTAATCTGCCCTGGAAAAATCCCGAACCTTCCGAACCCACTCTCCCACTCTAAACCACAAACAGCTCTATGTTCCACGATACAAGATCCAGTTTAGGGTCCTGTGGAGAGCCTGGTGGCTGCACGTCTCCAGTTACCTCAGTGGAGGGAGTGGAAGGGTAGCTGCCTGTTTGAAAGGTTCCATTCAGGAAAACCGGGACAGGCAGGAAATAATTCTGGGTTATGTTGTCGTTCCCCATTGAATCATACTGTTTGTTAACAGCTGTCTGGGGATCTCTTGGCAGAATGTTGGTTGAGATAGCATTAAGTTGAAGCCACGTCATCTGTTCGACACCAGATTTTAATGCTGACACACTGGTAAACGGCAGGTTGGTGGATGGATCCACAACCAGCTGACCTAAATCAATCTCAAATACCAGCTGGGCACCGGAAACAGGATTACCGCTGTTGATGGGATCGCTCGTACTCAGAACAGTTCCAGACTGCCTGATATCCCTGAAATCAAAGTAGTTTGCGTTGCCAATATCAGCTGTTGACTCATTGATAACGTGGTAAAGTGCGGTGTTGTTCTGTGGCTGACCTATTGGCAGCTGCTGTCCATATAGCACAAAGTCTGTGAAACCACTTGTTCCTGGAACGTATCCTGTTGCAAAACCATTGCCATAGTTGGTGCCAGACAGTGGACCCCCTACGGGTATCGGACCATTCACATTGGGTGAGGATGTCTGCCGGTTATTAATCAGCAAAAAATAGTAGTAACTGCCTGATAAGGTGTCATTATAGGTTAGCGTTGCCCGCATTCTGTAGCCGGAAAGCTGTGAACTTGTTCCAGGAACGGGGGACGCACAGCCTGCAAGCAGTGCTGCAGCCCCCACACCCAGAAACTCCCTTCGAGAAAATGGATTTGATGAATCTGTCACTTTTCTGTTATTATCCTTTCTCACAGGGATGAGATTATTTTTTAATGTCCGTAGACACTATCTCCCAAGTGTACCTTGCCTTTGAATGATCTGAAAAGGAAGACAAAGTATATCGCTGCAAGCACCATTGCGATAGACCACCATAGCACGCCGGTAACCAATCCTGCATGAGAACTGGATGAGTTAGCAGCTGTGAGGTTGGATGCGCTGTTAAGAGTAGATGCAAGCAGCACTGGATAGAGTCCTGCTGCCGTGGCTGCCAGCAAGCCCACTAGCAAACCGGTTGAAGAGAGAAATGTTGCCATCTCTTTGTCTCGTTTAGCATTCATATAAAGGCTGATAATGCTGATGAGAACCACCGCTGCAAGTATCCATGTCCACGGTCTTGCAATAAGTTGCTGATATAGATCGGTGCGCACAACGTTTGTGCTATAGGTTACCACTATGCCAACCACTATCAGTACTACCCAGAGTTTTGGTATAAGCTGCTGGATTCTTGCTTGTAATGCACCTTCTGTTTTGAGGTTTAGATAGCACGCTCCGTGCAAGCCAAGAGCAACCACTGTAAATACTCCCACCAGTACTGTGTACCAGTCCAGCACCCCGGGATGTTGACCAACCATGAAGTTGGTGAAAAGTGGCCCCTGAAAGTACCCTGATGGAGTGAGTGGAACGCCGCGAATTACATTTCCTAACGCAGCACCCAGGATGACCGCCATCATGAGTGAGGAGAATGCGAACAGACCATCCCAAAAACTGTGCCACATCCAGTGCTTCTCGTGAGATCTAAACTCAATGGAAGTTCCCCGAAGAATTAGAAGCCAAAGTGCAATTACAAGTGGCAGGTAGAAACCGCTGAAACCTGCAGCATAGACTTTGGGAAAGGCGAAGAACAGCGTACCACCTCCTGCAAGAAGCCATACCTCGTTTCCATCCCATACCGGTCCAATCGCACCAATAACAGCCTGTCTCTCTTCATCTGTTTTCGCTACAAAGAGGTGGATAATTCCAGCCCCGAAATCGAACCCATCCAGAACCACATAGACAGCAAGCATGAGAGATACCAGTGCAAACCATAAAGCAGACATGATATTGCTTTCCTTTCTAAGCGGACTGTGCCGGAATGCTGGAGTTGAAGGGTGTTTCTGCACTGTTCTCATCGGGGCCATGGGTCAGTATTTTGGCTATCATATAGAGGAACAGCACTCCCATAATGGTGTAAAGTCCCATGAACCCTAGAGTTGTAAATGCAGTATCCCCGCCGCTTACCGTGGGGGAGATGCCCTTGGCGGTTCTCATCAGCCCGTATATCACCCACGGCTGCCTTCCAATCTCTGCCACCATCCAGCCAGCAATGGTTGCTATGTAGGGAAACGGAAAGGAGAGCATAAGTATCCAGAGCATTGGTCTGCTGGAGAACAGTCGATTATTCCTTAGCATAATCACACCAATTCCCAGTATTAGAATGAAAAGCGTGCCGAGCCCTACCATGATATGGTATGCATAGTAGAGCAGTTCAACATTATCTGGTCTCACATTTTTAGGAAAGCTGTTCAGCCCTCTCACATTTGCAGAGGATGTGCCATAGGCGAGAAAACTCAGCAGATAAGGTACCCTGATCGGGTTTTCTATTTTGCCAGTACTAACATCTGGCTGACCCAGAATTACTAAATCAGCATTGTTGCCAGTATGAAATTTTCCTTCCATCGCTGCCAGAGTTGGTTTTTGATAGGTTGCTACCATTTTCCCCTGGCCGTCTCCTGTTGGGAAGATCTGGATGAGTGATGCAATCAGCCCAGATACCAGGGCAACCTTCAGAAACACTGCGGCAGACTTCTTGTGTCTGCCCAGCAGAAGATAAAATGCTCCTACAGCTGCAACCACAAAGCTTGCTGTAATAACAGTGGCAGTCATGTTGTGAGCATATTCCCACAACGCCCATGGGTTGAGAAGATAGGCCCAAAACTGATTAAGATACAGGGATCCATTTTTAGCTACGCCATACCCGATTGGATGCTGCATGAATGCATTGGTGACGATGATGAAATACCCCGAAAGCCATGAGCCGAACAGGAGCATTATGCTGGAAAGTAGATGGATTTTCTCTCCAAATCTTTTCTCACCATAGAGAAAAATTCCCAGGAATGCTGATTCTGCAAAAAAGGCAAACAGTCCCTCCATGGCAAGAGACAGCCCGATTACGCCGCCTGCCATATTCGAAAACGCTGCCCAGTTCGTGCCAAACTGGAACTCCATTGGAATACCGGTTACCACGCCCACTGCGAAGTTGACACCAAAAACTCGAGCCCAGAACATTGCTGCATTGTTGTAAGCTTCATCTCTGGTTCGGAGGAACATCAACTTGAAGACGACGAGAAGCAGTGCGAGACCCATTGTGAGCTGTGGAAACAGATAGTGGTAAGTGATGGTGAACGCAAACTGAAATCTATCCCAAGACAGAGCACCCATGGTGCGTTATCCTTTCCTCCTCTAAACTCATCAAACATTCATTCCTTACTGGGTTTTCTGAATGAAAGAGGAGGAATGCTTCAGAAGCCAGTATGGAGACATATATATCAATCGCTCGACCAATTTGCAATTGAAGGTTTTTTCTAAATTGCATAAGTCTTTCGCTGTCTAAATCTCATGTTTAAACAGCATTGCGAATTATTTATCTTATTATACTCTCTGAAAAGTAGAAGTTCCCTCATCCTTAAGTGGGGTTAAGTGTGTTAGCATGTCATGATCATCATTTATTATTAAAAAATTTTATTGAAATCGCTTTGAATTGTGCTACTGCATGTTTGTTATTTTCCGATTTAACCGAAAAAAGACAGGATTTATACTTGTTTTATTCACTTGATAAATGAGGGAGGATGTGTTATAATCTGATGTTTATTACACATCAGGTTGGGATGTTGCTGTACTGTTCGCTTTTACGTCCCCGAAGTGTCCAGATAATATCCGGCCTGGTTGTTTATTCTGTGGGGAAATTTAATTAAAGGTAATTCTGTGCTTCCTCACAGGTCTTCTTGTTACAACTGTGAGATGAATTAACAAGCATGAATTGTGCATGCCCCATTTTATGGACAGCGACATCATATCTGAGCTTCTCAAAAAAATTGAAGAGCTAGCGCAGTTAAATAACAATTTAAGCGCTCAACTTTCCAAAGACGCAAACCCCATGCCTGAGGACATCTTCAGAAGATGCTTCAGTGTGTCTCCAATACCAACTCTCCTGATAGATACTAATAGAGCGATTATTCTGGATGCGAATAAGGCTGCAGTAAATTTATATGGTTTACAGATAAATACCCTCCTGCAAACTTCACTGCAGAAACTGGAGCCCACCATCAATACACTTAGCCTTGAAGAGTGTATTGAAGGGGATAGCAGAAGGGTGCGCCACATACTTGCTGGAGGGAAAGCTGCAGAAGTAGATGTTGTCACCACACGTCCTGTACCATCAGATAGGGCACTTCAGTTATGGACGATCTACGAAATCAAGAAAGAGTCCGAAAGATTCCAGCTGTTAAAAAAGAGCGAACAGCGTTTTAGAGAGATGATTGATCTTGTGAATGACATTATTGAACAAAAAACGCGACTAGTTAGTCATGATGCTATAGAAATTATCAATAACAATAATAGCAAGCACAAGAAACATCAGCAGCAACAACAAC
>JAJZFJ010000058.1 GCA_021805395.1 bacterium | reverse complement strand
TCTCATTCTGCCATAAACGATACTCACTATCTCATGGCTTCGAGTTCTTATCTCCCATTTCATAAATCAAAAGCTGTATACTGCAAGTTGAACAACTGTGAATATACTATGTGTGCTTTGTCCGATAATTCTGATTTACATACTATCTTTCGAATGCCCATTTTACCATTAACGGAAACTCTTCCTTCCAGAATGCGCCACCGTGAGCGCCATTACGCTCTTTCATGATAACCTCCACATCTTCGTTTTTAAGTGCATCCGCCCATCTCCTGGCATTCTCAAGAAAGAACGGCTCTTCCGTTCCAGCCACAAGGTATATCCTTGGAAGGTGATTTGGCATTATTTCAGGAGGTCTGTAACCTCCACCGGGTGATGCACAGAACACTGCACCATAAACATCTGGATTTCGCATTCCCAATGCCAAGGCGAGTTCACCACCTGCGGAAACTCCGAAAACTGCTGTTCGCTCACCAGGAAGAGCCAATCCAAACCGTGCTTCTATCCATTGGCGAACGTCCTCAACAAAGAACTTCTCATGTGCCGCGAATCTAATCGGATCGAAGCCTGGTGAGTACTCATGGAGACGCAGTGTCTCGTCTGAAAGTCCGTGTACACCAACGATCATGGTTGAGAGTATGTTTGCCTTCTCCAGTAATGCTCCCCACTTTGCAATCCGCTGACCATCGCCTGCGAAAACGATTCCTGTAATTACTTCTGGAGGAACATAAACCGTGATCATTCGACCTCCATCATATTCAAATGATTCAGTGATAAACTCACCCTGAATGGTGTTTATATTGTCTATTGACTGTTTCTTCAAAGTGACTTCCTATCTATAATCTGCGACCTCAGCTGTCGACATAACGTGAACTTAAGCAATTGATAGTAACATAAGCTAAAATATGGAGTGATAACACAAGTGCCTATTTACTCACCAAGGAGCTGGCAGCATCGTATCACACTGATATTAGAAAATACATTAACACTCTTTTTTAGCCCTCTAACTCTCTTTCAGTATGTATACATACCGGATGGTTGCAACAGATTCGTGGGTGGACGAATGTCGTACTAATTGCCACTTTTTAAAGTAGATGCCTGAAATGTTTCATAGCTCCGTATTCATCATCAGTCATCTTTAACATGTTATATGAAAATGACAATTAACATAATTATGGTGCATTCTGTTACAAGTTATGAAACAAAAAGGTACAATAATTAACTAATTTTGCACTCAACAGCTTTCGGGGAACTGAGAAAGCACAAAACTTGGATCCTGGATACTGTTAATGCAGACTTATATTCTTATCAACGTTACTGGAGTTACCCGATGAAACGCCGTGAATTTCTCAAATTCGGAGTAGGTTCCCTCGCAGCAGCTGGTATCCCAACATTATCTGAAGCAGCAATTCGTAACATGTCACAAACAGGTTCCTTTGCACCAAGATCACAAGAAGGTGGCATTCTCCCTCGCAAAGTGGAATTAATTGACAGTGACTGGCTCTTTAACCCGGACAAAACAATAATCAAAGGGACTGAAATCACTGACTGGCAATGGATAGCTGGAACACCCGATGATGAGAGCAAAATCCTGGTGCCAGATGCCTCTAGCCTAACTGGTTGGCAGACTGCTACGCTGGATGACACCACGCTTCAGCCTAATTCGTACGGCTGGTTTCGCGCCAGCTTGCCCGAGATCTCAGGCGCAAGGAAAGTACTTCACTTCACAGGAGTAGATGACAACGGAACAGTATTCCTCAACGGTAAAAAGCTCATGTATCATGAAGGGTGGTCATCACCTTTCACAGTAGAGCTTAACTCAGCCTGGACAAATGACGGACCTAATGAGGTAGTTGTACTTGTGCAAAATATTGGCGGAGCAGGAGGACTGACTGGACCTATCGTCCTTGGTATTCTACCACCAGAGCAGGACCGTTCCAACCCCGCCTACAACGATTCCAAGTGGCGCAAGGTTCATCTGCCTCATGATTACATTGTGGAAGGAAAGTTCACTAGTACTGCTGACACCGGTCATGGTTCACTGCCAGTCTACCCAGCATGGTATCGAAAACACCTTACCATACCCAATTCAGATAAGGGCAAGAGTATTTGGCTATACTTTGAAGGCATCTTTCGAAGCGCTACCATCTACCTCAACGGCAAACAGATCCACTTCCAGAGCGGGGGTTACGATTCGTTTCATGTAGACATCGAACCCTACGTGCATTATGGCGAAGACAACTTGCTTGCAATCCATGTTGACCCAACGAATTTCGAGGGATGGTGGTATGAAGGTGGTGGGATCTACCGACATGTATGGCTTAATGTAGCTAACAAGATTCATATCTCACCATGGGGTGTGTATGCCACAAGTGAAGTGAAAAACCCGCTTGGTAAACCCTCTGCAGAGATAACAATTCAAACCCATCTCCTTAATCAGTCGAATGCAAATCATGAAGTGCGTGTAACTTCTACTATCCTTTCTCCCGATGGTAAACAGGTAGGATCCACGAGCAGTGTAGTCCACTTGCTGGGGGCAAATGAGCACAGGCTAAAACACAGTATCTCACTTTCTGAAGTTTTATTATGGTCACTGGAGGAAAGACACCTCTACAAAGTTATCTCTACAGTTGAACAGAATGGAACTGTTCTGGATAGGCATGAGCAAAGATTTGGAATACGAACCATCAGATTTGATCCAGCATACGGTTTCTTCCTAAATGAGCAGCCTGTTAAGCTGAAAGGAACATGTA
Source organism: bacterium (assembly GCA_021805395.1). Taxonomy (GTDB): domain Bacteria; phylum Armatimonadota; class Chthonomonadetes; order Chthonomonadales; family Chthonomonadaceae; genus JAJZFJ01. The sequence continues at coordinate 3,492 of JAJZFJ010000058.1, read as the reverse complement.
ACCATCAGGATTTCGTGGGAATTGGAATTGGCATGCCCGACAGCATCCTCTACTGGCGGATGTCACAGTTAAAGGAGAAACTGGGCTGCAATGCAATTCGCTGCTCACATAACCCCATGTCTCCAGCCATGTATAACGCTTGCGATGAACTTGGCCTGCTTGTGATGGACGAGATCCGCCACCCTGGTAATACTCCTGAACAGAAAGCAAGTGTGGGCACACCCTACTCCGATACCTGGCATGTGGAATCGATGGTGCTTCGAGATCGCAACCATCCCTCTGTGATCATGTGGTCCCTGTCTAATGAGGAGTGGGCAGTCCAGGGCAACCCTTATGGTGCAAAAATGTTTTCAGCTCTTATGCGTGCTGTACATAAACACGATACAACCCGCCCCTGTACTTCAGCAATGAACGAAGGACCGGATGAGGGCTGGATGGTAGGATATGCATCTGTGGAAGATATCCTGGGGGTGAACTATAATTACCAGGATTACGACTATCTGCGCAAAAAGTACCCTAACAAGATGATCTTCGGAAGTGAAACCGCCAGCGATGTGAGCTGTAGAGGCATATACCAGACCGATAATAAAACTGCCCACATCACGAGCATGATGTCTCCTGAAGGTTCATGGCGCCCTCTGGGTTCCCGTAAATTTGTTGCAGGAGGCTTTGTATGGACCGGTTTCGACTACCGCGGAGAGACCACGCCTTTTGGCTGGCCTGAGATCAACTCCAATTTCGGTCTCCTGGACGTGTGTGGCTTTCCCAAGGATGATGCTTTCTACTACCGAGCCTGGTGGAAACCAGAAGAGCCTCTGGTACACATCTTCCCTCACTGGAACTGGCCTGGCAAAGAGGGACAGAGTATATCTGTCTGGTGCTTCAGCAACTGTGATGAGGTGGAGTTGTTCCTGAATGGTGTCAGTCAGGGATCACAAACTATGCCTGAATTTGGACATCTACAGTGGGATAACGTTACCTACACACCTGGAGAACTGGAAGCCAGAGGATATCTGGGCGGTATAGTAGTTGCTACTGATGTGGTAAAGACTACCGGTGCACCTGCTGCACTTAAGCTATCGGCCGGACGCAGCACGCTCTATGCTGATGGTGAGGACATCATACCTGTAGAAGTATCGGTTGTAGATGCCAATGGCCTCGTGGTACCCATCGCAGATAACATGGTTCACTTCAGCGTAACTGGTGCAGGTACAATCGGAGGTGTCGGCAATGGTGACCCCAGCAGTCACGAGCCAAATCAGGCGGACTACCGCAGCGCCTTCAACGGGCTCTGCATGGTGCTGGTACGTGCAGGCACCTCGCCAGGCTCAATAGAGCTGACAGCCACCTCATCTGGCCTGTCTTCAGCACGCTTACGGTTCGAGGCGAAGGCATAGCTGCCGTAAGAGCCTGCTGATCGGTATCGTCCCAGTCCCCAGACTGTTTCATCAATCTGGGGATTGGGACTACCCTATATTCCTGGTGAACTTCTCACTTTGCTTGAAGGAAATCCAAGCATTCTCCACCCGATCATCTCAGTATTTGAACATCATCATGCTGCAATTATCTTGATTCGAGTTAAAAACGTAATTGCTCTTCACTAAATTCGCCATATAACTATCCGATGGCAGCGTTTATGAATTCTGGAGGTAATATTGTTACCGTCAGGAATCAAAGAGAGACATTATCATTATAGATGGTAAAATCACTTATAACCGATTTTCTACTTTATTTGACAACTAACATGTTCACAGGAAAAAAACCGGTTAAATACTGCCTAACCGTCATTTTTTGAATTTACACCAACCTTTTGACTTATCTCTTATCTTGGACATTGAACGTGAAGAAATTAGTGATGACAAAATCCAATCGATCTAACAAACCGCAAGTAAGTCGTCCTCTGGTTGATTTATGGGAAGATACTCCAATCTCCTTTCCATTCAATGCCATCTATAGACATGCTCGCATGATAAAACCATTATGCAGTTCTCTAGTAGTGTTGTCAATTTGTTTAATGTTCCCAATGTCATTGATATTAATATGGCTATTAGAATTATGTTTTCCATCGCAATTGCCTAGGCTATTTTCAACTGTAGTACTATTATTTGGCATGTTCAGTCCATTTATATTTACCATTACATTATTAAGTCATCAAAGAAAAATCAGCCTAACAAATGATCGGCGACTTCAGTGTTTTATTAACCGAAATGGAACTACCTCTATCCCTGCCATTATTCAGTTATTATTGTTAACTTTATACGAGAATGGACATAACAGATTAGAGAGCAGACTTATTACAAACCTCCATACATTATTAACACAAATGGATCATGAGTCGGGTGCATCATTAAACCTGGAAGAAAGAAGTTTTCTATGTGGCCTGGTGGATCCGCATGGATACTCAAACAAGACGCTCAAGCCCAATCAGCTTCAAAAACTAATGGAGTTTGGAAGTATGCTGAGTTCGCCTGCTGTACATGCTCTGGGAGTGCTAGGAGGAGACGATAGTATCCTTGCACTTCGAAATCGCCTGGCTCGTACTGAATCACCACGGATGATTGAATTGATTAACAAGGCTCTACATATGTCTTCGTCTAGATCTGGGGGTTTTGATTCAACTTCCGACAGGCTCCCGGATAGATCTCATAACAGCAATTCTCAAATTGGCGAAATTGGCTTACTTCCAGGAGACAATATGAGTAATCCTGTAAAATCAAGAGTTGCATTGTATGGAGGAGTTGTTGTTTATTTTGTTACAATTTTTACAATGTTGCACTTTGGTAATTATCAGCTGCCAGCATATATGTTAATGTCACTCTATCTTATTTCTCAAGTTCTAATTGTAATATATGCAATCCATAAGTTCCGATTTTTGAAACGTATGCACAGGGTGGGATTAGTTCTCTCGCAACTAGATGACCCTACATATCTACGTATAGTAACAAGTAATCTTGAGACTAGATATGGACCTGATCCAACACGTTTGCTACCTTCTCTTTTGGCAGGAGAAGTAGTTCAGAACATAACATCACAGTCTATTCCCGTGCTGAATAGTGTTCAATTGAATGCACTACACAAAATGATTATGCCCCGTGCTATTACGGAACCCCAGAGATATGATCTCGATAATCCCCTGCCTGATATAAGACCAACCAGTACGCTGTTAAAATCTCTGGCACTCCTCGGTGATGCCAGTTCAGTCCGGTTCCTTGAACGTTTCATACAACAGACATCTGACCAGAAACTAAATGAGATCGCGAACGAAACTCTCATTCAGCTAAAGGAACGACTGGCAGTTACACCCCATCAGTTGCTCCGTGCGTCAGAGCGCACTGACAACGGCCTGCTCCAGCCAGCAGGCAACGAGAGTAGCAGCGATCTACTGCACACTACTGTTATGATTTCTAATATATATTCATATTGGTGTACAATATAGCATCACATTTTTTAGGTGCTACCATGCCATATAAATTACCAGTGATCTCTTTATCA
>JAJZFJ010000110.1 GCA_021805395.1 bacterium | reverse complement strand
ATGGTCAACATGGCCAGCCGTGCCGATAACTACGTGTTTCATTGGGGGAGTTGGGAGGGGATTGATCCGCTGAGATCGACATACGGGCCTTCAATAATCCTGCCCGATATCTCATTATGATCGGCAACTGCATATTTCCATAAACTGCTCGGACCAAAACCACTTACAGTTGCCGACGCACCGTACTCACCATCTTTATTTAGGCAGATTAAAGCGGCTCCATAACCATTCTTGCTTGTAGGACGTTTACGAAGCAGATAACGTAGTGCCTCTTCACATGCTTCCTGCGGTGATGAGCCTGAGCCCATAAGCATAACAGCTCGATATGAGAGACATGCTTTCATCATTTCGTCTCCATCGCCTGTTGCTGCTGCTGCTCCTATTTCGTTATCAACATACAAACCTGACCCAATAATGGGTGAATCTCCCACTCTACCAGGTTTTTTCCATGCCATTCCACTTGTGGTACATCCTGCAGCAAGGTTGCCAAACTCATCGATGGCACAAATTCCAATTGTGTCGTGGTTTTCTGCTGTCAATGGGTAATCAAAGTGTGCAACCTTAGCCTCTGTGTTTGACGAAGACCACCATTTTAGCCATCGTTCCTGAGAGAGGGGAGTCCTGAGGTCTTCGTCTATCCAGCCTTCAGACAGGGCAAACCGACGGGCGTTATCACCAACAAGCATCACATGTGGAGTAGTCTCCATTACACGCCGTGCGAGCGAGATAGGTCGGGCGATATTCACGACCGCTGCCACGGAACCTGCCGAATGTGTTTTGCCATCCATAATTGCAGCATCCAGTTCCAGTACGCCGTCAGCATTGGGTAGTGAACCGCTGCCTACACTTAGCACTAAACGGTCATCTTCCACCAGATTTGCCGCAAGCTCAACAGAATCCAGTGCAGAGTGATATTGTGCCAGCATTGAATAGCCAAGCTTAACTGCCGGCAGTCCAAAGGGCCATGTCGCTATGATCAGAGGTTTCAAGAAATGGAGACCTCTCCTTCAAAAACCTCCTCAGCCTGTCCAGTCATAAGCACTCTCTGATCTCCCAGCCACTCAATTTTAAGGTCACCACCCGGAAGATGAACTAAAACTGTTCTGCCTGTAAATCCATTTAATACGGATGCTACAGCGCAGGCACATGCACCTGTGCCGCATGCCAGTGTTTCACCTGCACCTCGTTCCCAGGTTTTGATTTCAATTTCAGACTGGTTCAATACATGAACGAAATGTACATTCGTCCTTTCAGGAAACGATCGATGGTTTTCAATAAGAGAACCGGTACGGGCTACCGGGTAATCTTCCAGCTTATTCTCAAATACGATCACATGGGGATTACCCATTGAGACAGCTGTAATGTCGTATCTTTTACCATCTACTTTCAGAGCTTCGGATATCACCTGCTCGTTATCGTTCCCTCTCATGGGAATTTCTGAACGAAGAAGTTTCGGAACACCCATGTCTACTCTGACAGTATCCACCACTCCCGATTTTGTATTAAGCTTGAGAATCTTCACACCTGCGAGGGTTTCTATTTTTGCTTGAGAATCTCCAATCATCTTACGATCGTAGAGGTATTTTGCGAAGCAGCGAATCCCATTCCCACACATCTCTGCTTCACTACCGTCCGGATTGAACATCCTCATTTTAAAATCGGCAATTCTGGAAGGGAGAACTAAAATTAGTCCATCCCCACCAATACCGAACTTTCTGTGATTCAGTCTGATACTAAGATCGGGGAGCTGAGCTTCATCAATAGGGTGAACAATTGTATTGAGTACGATGAAATCGTTGCCAATTCCATGCATTTTTGTGAATGATATTGAGTTGGACATAGTTCTTGGAATTACTCGTGCTGCTCTGAAAGCTGTTCTCTAGACTCTCTTGGTTCGCGAATATCTCGTTCAATTCTACCCATTGGCTCTCTATGACCATCCGGATAAAATGTGGAGACAGGTCGTGCAGGCACAATGGTTGAGACGGCATGTTTATAGACCAACTGTGTTGGTTTCCCCACCGAATCCAGCAGTATGGTAAAGGCGTCAAAGCCTTTCACCATGCCCCTTAGCTGCACTCCTCCCACCAAGTAGATTGTTACTCCAATATTCTCTTTCCTAACCTGATTAAGAAAAATATCTTGAAGGTTTAACTGTGGCTTATTCAACTAGAAATCCCCCTGTAAAATATGTTTGAGGGCACCCCGCGTAAACAACGCGGCAAGCTCATTCCATTATGAGCAGTACACACCTTATACGGTGCAAATATGAGAACGGATGAGATCCAGCAGTTCATTGAGATGATATCCATCACCAGATAACCAGTGAATATGTTCCTCTCTTCTGAACCATGTCATTTGACGTTTGGCATATCTTTTGGTTTTGAGAATAGTCTCATCGATCGCCTGATCTCTGGAGATTTCCCCAGTGACGACTTTGCAAAATTCTCTGTAACCCAAACCCTTCATTGAATTTAGATCTGGAGAGTATCCCATCTCCAGGAGAGATTCTACCTCTTTCTCCAAGCCCTGTTCCACCATCCTGTAAACAGCTGTAGATATTCTTTGATTCAGAACGTCACGATCCCATATAAAAGCAAATGAGACAGGATAGATGTTACCATCTTCTGCAGCTTCACGGGTTCTCAGCTGAGAAAATGGTATGCCTGAGCAGTAAAATACTTCCAAAGCACGTGTGATTCTGTATAGATCGTTGGGGTGGATTCTTAAAGCAGCTTCTGCGTCAATTCTTTGCAACTCATTCCAAAGAGACTCTTTACCTTCCGTTTCTGCTCGCGCTTCCAGCTCATCTCGTATCTTCTGGTCGCGTGGAGTCTCAGCTAGGGTCCAGTTACTGAGAAGTGCTCTCACATACATTCCTGTCCCACCACAGATAATGGGGATCTTGCCTTTTTTATGTATTTCCTGGATTGCAGATGAGGCCAGATTTACCCAGTCGGAGACATTGAACGTTTCATCCGGCCTCACCACATCAATCAGATGGTAAGGAATCTGCTGTTGTGTAACTTCATCAGGTTTGGATGTACCAATATCCATTCCTTTGTATACCTGGAAGGCATCAGCAGAAACAATCTCGGTTTCCAATAGTCGTGCAATCCTGTTTGCTGCTTCACTTTTCCCACTGGACGTGGGACCAAGGATGCAGATTACTTTCACAGGCTGCCGATTTTCCTGAGATAAAATCAATTAAGAGTATCACCAGGCTGTAAAGTGTGCAGTACCACATTCTCAAGTCCCAGAGTGTCCATTTCATTTCGGAAAGCTTCTGGTGTTCCTGTGAGGAGGCCGAAAGTTCCATAGTGATAGGGGAGGACCTGTGATACTCCAAGCAGCTGAACTGCGTGTGCAGCCTGAAATGGCCCCATGGTAAAGCGATCTCCAATAGGTAGAATGGCTAAATCGGGATGATAGAGCTTCCCAATAAGTGCCATATCTCCAAATATTCCTGTATCGCCCGCGACATAGATTGTGAATCCATTGTTAAATTTCAGTATAAAACCTGCTGGCTCACCGCCGTAATCCAACATATTTTCATTGTCCGCATTGGGGTAACTGCTTGAATGGTTTGCATCTGTCATGGTAATCATTAAGTCTAGAATGTTGATGGTGCCACCTTTGTTCATAGGTTGAACATTCGAGGCTCCATACGGACTTACTCGCGTGATCACCTCTGGCATACCGACTACCTGAATTAGTGGATTTGAACGTATAACCATTTCCACATCCCCGATATGGTCTTCGTGGATATGAGTTATGAGCATCGCTTCTAATTTGCCAAGATTGCCCTCATTTTTCCAAGCATCGGGGCAGCTGGGGTTTGAGAGGATGAATGGATCAATTATTATTCTGTTACCTGCGGGGGACTCAAGTATCAGGGTAGAGTGTCCTAACCAAGTGATGGATACATTGGAATTGAGCGTCATATATTGGTCTCCAACAATGCGTTATTTGTCATATGATTTACGTTTTGAAGGTAATATACGTGCCATGTCTAGCTCTAAAGAAGGTGGAATAGTGAACTCTAAGCTGTTATCTGTCAAACTGCTGGCAACTGATGTGGATGGGGTTCTCACGAACGGAGCAATCAGTTACGATGAGACAGGGAATGAGACCAAACAGTTCAACGTTTCTGATGGTTTGGGAATTGTGCTGCTCGCTCATGCCGGGATACCTGTAGTCTGGATTACAGGAAGAGCCAGCAGATCTGTTCTGCGCAGGGCGGAAGAGTTGAAGGTGACCGAATGCTTAACGGGTATCAGGGACAAAGGAGCAGCACTCCACTTTGTGTGTAATAAATTGGATATTGATCTTTCGAATGTTTTATATATTGGTGATGATTGGAATGATATTCCGGCACTTCGCATTTCAGGTATGAGTGCAGCTCCTCAAAATGCTGCGTTAGAGGTTCTTCAAATTGTTGACTGGCGAATAGAAATTAACGGTGGAGAAGGTGTGTTACGTGCTGCATGCAATGCCATTCTCGATGCCCAGGGAAGATCAGCTGAGATAATGGAAAGTTATCTTGAATCTCTCAAACAAAGCTCTTCAACTGTTCATTAAGCAAACTTTTCAGCTACTTGTGAAATGAAGACCATTGTAAAGTCGTTTACCCTGGTCTCCATTTATCCGTCTCGGTCAACCTGCAGTTTGGTGTGAGATCGCTAGTCTGGCATTAGTATGCATTCACTCCTGCGCCAATCCACGCCCAACCATTGCCTCGAGTTATCTCTAAACCTGCCTCAACTACATCCAGGTACATGTAGTTGTTATAGTAGCTGCTTCTATTCTGTTCCAGCCAGTTAAAGAATGTTTTCATATCCACATTTAGACTGCCACCAGTGGGAAGACTGCCGTTTCCAGCGGTACCATGAGGAATGAAAGTAAACACATAGTAGCCGGCAGCAGAGTTATATCCCTGCCAAACATCAAAGCTATATCCTCCGGTATAAAGCACGTTGGTACCAGTTTGAGTTCCTATTGGATACGAGTCATTTCCAGCCCAAACCATCACTTCAAGCTGCGGTGATGATTTTGCATTGTCCCATCTCAAGAACATATCATACGCAAAATCACCAGACATATTCGTGCCACCTGAGGCATACGAAAACCAGCACGGGATAGAGGAGGTTGTAGCCAGCTGCTTGGGAAACAGGGTATCTCCAGTTGGGTTCCATCCATAGTGCCAGCCCCGTATGCATGCTGGATAACCATATAACCCGTAGTTTGGAAAGTTGTACCACACAGTCATGTTTGCATCGCTGCCTGATCCAAAACTCTGTGATATGTTACTGTTGTTGAAGTTGTTGTTCCAAGCAAACATAGGTCCATAATTCCGGTATGGATCCGCCCGGGCAACTTTTGCAATACCCATCGTTATTACTGCTAACGTGAATATCTTGCTCATGCATGAGAAAAACCTCGTGTGACAGGTAAGTAAGCGCATTATTTTATCCTCTGTGATAGATTTATGAGCATTTGTGCAAAGTTCAGTAGCAGGAAGAAAAGATGGATTTTGCTATTATTGAAATGTTCATATATTTGCAGCCATTTCAAGACTTCTTCTATTCATACTAAGTGTGTGCACCCACCTAAGTGTGTGCACCCATACTATTGCCTTGAAAGCATAAACGATGCAATGCCAGCCATGGAACCTGACTTCAAAAAGTAGATGATTCGAAAACATATGTATTCCTCTGGGATTGATGGTGAGTGTGAAATCCCCACTCTTATGCCCACCAAGAATACATGACTATGTGTGACAACCAGATTACTATAGCGTTAAATCATTATAACCCGGATTCTGTCATTCTACAACCTGTATCTAAATAAAATTTCCAAAATATAGGTGAAGTGTCCATATTGAACATATTGTAAGGATAACTGAAGCCATAAATATGAGATTGCTTGCATTATTTATTGCATGTCATGAAATAGGCGGATAAGGTGCTTATCCTGCCCATTAGGAACAGGAATGGCATGTACCTCAGGAATGAATTGATATATTTTTCTATTAAGTAATCGTGTATGTATGTATAATAACTATTCTGCGATGACGAATTCAGTCCTTATCTTCCTGGCTGCCATGAGCAGAATTTCTCTTAAGTCATTCAATTGTGCAGCCATTAAGGATGATACGTCTTCATGGCTTATAGCATCAGCTGACAATCCAGCTCCAAGATTGGTAACAACAGCGAGGGCTGCATACTGCATATTGCATTCATTTGCAAACACCACTTCAGGAACTCCTGTCATACCGACTACATCCGCTCCCCAGTTAGCGAACAGCCTTATCTCAGCGGGGGTTTCAAAACGGGGTCCATCACAACATAGATAGGTTACTACAGGAACTGCATCACCTCT
>JAJZFJ010000286.1 GCA_021805395.1 bacterium | reverse complement strand
TGAATGCTTACTACCAAGCTGACGAGGTGTTGTCGCCTTTCGGAAGTAACTCCCGCGTAAATTGCTCTCGCATAGCTCCTGACTCAAAGCCCTGGATTGTGCTCCTCCCCGGCAATCGTAGCCTTGACATACTGGATGAGTTCCCTTACTCGCTGGCAGTGGAATTGACTACTTATGAACTGAGCGAGTTACACAGTGCAATAGAAGCTGTAAGAGTAATGGACTACCCTTACCAAATTAAGCAATCTGCATCGCAATAACATACAGCATCTACCGTTTGACTTTATGGCGAAATTGGAGGCCAGCCATTGAGGTTATTGCTCCTGGGGGATGTACGTTCCCGGTAGCACGTAGTCAGCAGACATATCTGGCGCCAGCTCTACTATCTTCTTCCGAAGATCCACCAGGTTTTGGGCCGAAAGCTGCGTCGGCGCAGTGGCTAGACTAGCCCGCGAGAGCACTGTGCCTTCCTGCGCATCCTGCCCAAGTACAGTATCCAGGCTGCCTATCGTGCGTGAGCCCAGGTCGCAGTGGGCAAACATCTTGCCAAGTACCTCATGAGGGTGGGAAGTCAGCTCCTCGTAGCGGGCAATAAACAGAGGGATTCCCTCTTTCAGCATCTCCTGGCACGTCTGCATAGGGCCCAACCACCGCATCGCCATAGATTCTAACATTGTTCGCCCGTTCCAATCTGGGCGGGGCGTATCCACACTGGTACCTGCCACGCCTGGAAAGGCGACCTGAACATATTTCCAGTTAGACCGCGCCCACGGCTCTGCTTTTCTGTACAGAAACACCAGTTTCGCCTGAGGTAATATGGAGTAAAAGAGAGGCATTAAATGCGTCACGTCACTTCTAAACTTGAGTGCAAACACATCCTTGCCCCGTGCCAGCCCTGGAGCACATTGTAGAGCAGTACAGCTCTTCAGCAAAGCTGCACGCTCGTCATTACTAATCCCTTCGGAACCCCGATTGGGCAGCAGCTGTGTAAAGACATCCGGTTCTGATAGGCTGTTGACACCCTCCACCTCGTTGAGTGCACGACTTACCAGGGTAGAGCCGCATCTGCCAACCGAGTAGATAAGCAGTAGTTTTGACTGTGTGTAATTCACCTCACTAGCAAGCTTATGAAGAGTGTCAAATGAGATTCGTACCATGTGCGTAGATACCTGGTACTGGGTCTGATACATAAACGGTACGCGTGATAGGTCGCAATCGGCAGGTGTTTCTGCAAAATAGGCATGGTGGTTTTCAAAATCCAGGCAGTACAGGCTGAATCTGGGGTCACTAAGCAGCCTCTGCGCATTAAAGGCGCTCTCGCCTCCAAACTTAAAATTCCCTGGCCCAACTAATCGCTGAACTGTTGGCTTCAGCCTCTCCTCAATCGCGAAAACACGTGCTTCCATAATAACCTCACATGATAGTGGTCGAGCCAGTTTACCTCAAGTCGTGAACCACAAGGGTTCTAAGAGAAAGATGCCGCGTCGCACATTGTTCGTATGTCAGGGTATACGTTTGGGTTCAAACGGCTGGCACTTCACCGGTAATGAATGTCTGCTCCAGGGCTGGGGGCAAAGGGCTTCTCCAGACTTGCTATAGTATTCTGTTCCACTTATTCTACACCCATCAGCATAACAGTCAGCGACAAAGTTAACTACGAAAGATGTTCCACACGAACTCTTCATGTTAAGCACAAACCTGGAATGGTTAGTAATAAATTTGTGTCAACAAATTCTGCTGCCAGTTATGTAGATAGAGTTTGCATCAGGAGCTTGTGAGGGCCGGCGAGGAAGCCATGTTCCTTGTAAATGGCAATATGGGTAAAATCGCAACTGTGTGCGGCTGACAGCTTTTACCTGCCAGCCGCTTAGGCACTGCTCTGCTAGGGAGCGGGAGCGTGCGATGTGGAGATCCCAGCGGACTGGGCCCCCTCATGCCTGGCGCGACTAACCATCCACACAGCGTACCGCATCTCATCGTTCGTTTCAGCAACCAGCTTCTTGTCGGTACCAGCCAGGCTTATCACACGGTTGAAAGCATCAACTGCCTGCTGATATCGCTGCGCTCGCTTAAGCGCCACACCAAGATAAAACCATCCTGTTGACCACTTTGGTTCAAGGGTAACAGCACGCTGTAGATCTGCAATCTCCTGATCATACCCGTGGTTATACCCGTCATTAGTCGATGTAATTTTCGTAGTCGACCAGCTTTGGGTACCAATAACAGCGTGCGCAGCAGCATCCAATAAGACTGGTTGAGGTTTGTCCGCTGCAAACACTATATCAATATTCGGCCAGCCGTCATTATCTGTCTTCGCCCATGTACCATGTGCCTGACCGTATGCGCCTGCCAGGTTGTACGCCAGCACAGCCTCTTTCCAGTTGCCAGCCTCATCCTCCAGAAGGGCATAGGTGGCATATCCCTTTATGTCCCTGCCAGACGTGTAGAGGTTGCGCCCCTGTGAATAGAAGGCATTATGCAGCTCTCGCAGTGCATCGGCTTTGCGACCCATACCCACGAGGGCATAAGCAAGATCTTCCTGGTAGCAAATGTCAGAAGTAAAAAGCGGCACTAAAGCGCGATATGCACGTGCTGAAGCGGGATAGTCACCTATCATGAGTGCCTGTGAGCCCTCATGATCCAACCTGTTTATCTTGTCTTCACGCGCACGCTCAACTGCTCTGGCGGCCGCTGAATTATGAAGCAAGCCAGGCTCCATAATGAGCGATTTTCTTTTGTCACTCGAAGTATTTTGAACATGTGGGTTTGTACCTTCGCATAAGCTGGCCATCGGAGTAAGTGCTAGAAACAGTGTTGTTGCAATGGCAACTGTAAACAATCTATTCATGATTTTAGTTTTTCCTTATTCTTAAATTAGATAGCACACATGGTAAATGTCGTTAAACCGATTATTGTGGGGGATAATAGTTATCCCACTCTGGGTAATCATTGGTAGGACTTTCCGTTCCTGTTCCCGGTCCAATGCCCGTTATTTTGACAGCACTTGTGTTCGCCCAGTCGCCGGTCGACTCAGTTGCGGATGCGTACCAATACCACGGTTGCACCTTAAGCGGTACCCAAACTGAGTTACCTTCAGAATCGTTGGGTGGAAGATACATCAGGTAATCATTAAAGCTGTCATTTACTGATACGGATGTAAACTGCTTACAATCTATTCCTGGAGAATCCATCATAGCATTTTTCACACCATTTGCATAACCGGTACCACCATATGGGTATGGGAATCCACCATCCAGACCGTCGTCCGTCCAAGAATTGAGGGTTGGTGTGCTGCTATAAGTGCCTAAGAGAAGTTGAGCAATCGCGCATCGACCTACACCCTGAAAATCTGTCGACTAGGTAACGGTATAATCAAGGGTATATCCCTCCGTATTATTTGGTCCCGCCAGTACTAACCAATAGTCTGTAGTGCCATATGCGTTCGGATATTTCCTTGGTTGCCAGGGAAGTCTAGCATAGCTAGATAGCTACAAATTTTGGTGTACGATGGGAACACAATGTGGTAGAAAAGTTTTGTAAGTTTGAGGGAGGAATAACTTATGCCTAGAACAGCGCCAACCCAGAAGGAAACACGGCTATCTATTCGAACAACCGAGCCGGAGAAGACGATTTTGCGGCAAGCAGCCCAGGCACGGCATATGAACACGAGTGAATTTGTGCGTCAGGCGTCCTTAGACGCCGCTCGGACTATTCTCGTGGATCAGACAGACTTTCGGCTGCCTCCGGAAGAATGGGAAGCGTTCTGTGCTGCCCTGGACGCACCGGCCAAGACTATACCTGCGCTTAGAAAACTATTCAGCGAGGAAGAGCCATATGCCTGAACAGGAAGAACCGCTAAACGCTCCGGTTCTCCTCACAAAGGCATTTATGCTGGATGGTTTTGATTGCGGTAAGCCACCACTCAATGAGTTTCTCCTCAAGCACCCCATGCAAAATCAGGCAGGCGGCGGTGCCAGGGTATACGTGCTGACATGCAGTGATCGAGTAGTTGGCTATTACAGCCTTGCTCCGGCATCTGTCATGCCCGAAGATACGCCTGACCGTGTTATGAAGGGACAGGGGCACTATCCTGTGCCGGCTATTCTCATGGCCCGGTTTGCCTTAGACGAACGCGAACAGGGAAAGGGTTATGGCAAAGCCCTGTTTCGTGACGCTCTTCGCCGCGCACTCGCAGGTTCGGATGCGATTGGAGGGCGGGCATTTCTCGTTCACGCCAAGGACGAAGAGGCGCGGGCGTTTTACCTAAAATATGGCATGGAAGAATCGCCGACCAACCCCTATCACTTGTTCTTGCTCTTCAAAGATATTCGCAAAAGCTTAGCGTAAGTTCGGTATGCCGAGCATAGAAACAATGCAACATTATATTTATAAGAACCTTTACTGAGCCAAGAAGTTTCAAGAATACTAACCTGAAGTGTTGAAATATTCACCAATGCATCTACGGGTTATACAGCGATTAGAAGTGATGTTTCACTGATGGATATCTCTGCAGTAATACTGATTGCAATTCTGTAACAGCCCTATCACAATATGTAAATTCGATATTGATCCCCCTCATTTACCAGCCATCATTTTCAATCGCCACCCTGCCAAGATCCAACTCATCAGCGCCTCCTATCATAATCACAACAATTTTTTTGCACGGACATTGCAAAGTGTCGAAATTCATGATATACTTAACCAAATGGTAAAGTGTTCTGAAGATAATCTGGATAAACTGTTCTTTGCTCTGTCGGATCCTAACAGGCGGCATGTGGTGACTGCGCTGCTGGATGGTGAGAAGGCGTTAGGGGATCTTGCACCACCGTTCAAGATGACCATACCGGCTGTGATGAAGCATATCGCGATACTGGAGAACAGTGGGATAGTGAGAACCGAAAAACGCGGCAGGGTACGCTACTGCCGTCTGGAGCCAGACCAGCTGGAGTTAGCCAGGGAATGGCTGGCAGACACTACCCGTATGTGGACAGACCGCTTGAGAGCACTGAGCCTATACCTGGAGGAAAACCCATGAACAACCTTGATATCGCAGCTAAGCAGCTTGGTGACACCGGTGTGCAACTCAGGTGCATTCTGAACGCACCAGCTGAGAGAGTCTATAGAGCCTGGACAACACCTGTTGAGGTGGCCAGATGGTTTGCACCGGCATCGGACTCAACCTGTGTGGTTGACGAGATGGATGTGCGCGTAGGAGGTAAATTCGCACTGAGCTTCCATGTGGGTGATGCAACCTCTACCGTTACTGGTGAGTATCTGAGCTTGAACCCTTACACGCTCATCAAATTCAGCTGGAACGGTTCCTGTACAAATGGAGCAGTTAGACCCAGCGAAGTCACCGTCATGTTAGTCAAGTTAGACGGCAAAACGGAACTGACACTGACTCATGCCCTGCTGGAGAACGTGGAGTCTCGTGAGCGGCATGCACAGGGATGGCTCGCCTGTCTTCACGGGCTTGTTGAATTCACATCGGAGCTGATGGCGCCAGTAGGTTAGAGGTGTTGTCATCAGAAGTTTGTAGTCAGTTGCAAAAGGAATGTAGTTCAACATTTTGCTATTTATTATGAATGGAGGATTAGATCATGCAGTCTACAGTAACAAGTGCACCAACTATTCGCCACAGTATTGTGAACCAGTCCGAGTGGCTGGAAGCAAGTCAAAAGCTGCTGGCTCGTGAAAAAGAGCTTACTCGTATGCGTGACCAGATTAACCGAGAGCGCATGGAACTGCCCTGGGTGAAGGTGGAAAAGACCTATATATTCGTGGGCGAGCATGGCAAATGCTCACTCTCTGACTTGTTCCAGGGTAAGAGTCAGCTCATTGTCTACCACTTTATGTTCGGTCCTGGCTGGGAGGAGGGGTGCCCTGGCTGTTCGTTTGTGAGTGACCATGTGGATGCTGCACGCATGCATTTCGAGCACCATGATATCAGTTATGCAGCCGTTTCGCGTGCTCCACTTGCAGAGCTGCTGCCGTACAAATTGCGTATGGGCTGGACTTTTCCATGGTACTCATCGGTTGATACGGACTTCAACTATGACTTCCAGGCTTCTTTTTACCCAGAGGACCTGGAAAGAGGAACAGTTCTCTATAACCACACACAGCAGAAGCTTAAGAATCAGGAGCAGCCGGGGTTGTCGGTGTTCTACAAAGATAAGTATGGAACGATCTTCCATACTTACTCGACATACGAACGAGGGCTTGATCTGCTGGTTGGCGCATATAACTTTATCGACCTTACTCCGAAAGGCAGGAACGAACAAAGCCCTATGGACTGGATGCGCCGACATGACCAGTACGAGGGCTGACTGTGAGATAATTAGGGACAAGCCCGTGCATAAGCTGTGCCTTTACTGCTCTGCTGCCACTCTTCTTAAGGCAGGCCGCATGCACTGGCACTTGGACTTCGGTAAGAATACAGGTGGGTTGAGTATTCAGTGGCATATACCTGCAGGAGGCTGGAGAAGTAGTTGATTTTTCACCAGCCTCCGTTGCCTTATCAATCGCAAAGTGATGCAGCAAGATTTTCCACCCGCACATGTGTCCACTAACGCGCGCTATCGCGAGGTAGTAAGCTCCTGGGTACCGTCGAGGTCGTGCCTGCCCGGAAGCCCGGCAGTATGGATGTGGCCAATGTGATCTATGTTGGACCGTATGTTGTGATTGACATTTCTCTCCATAATCTGCATGTGGTAGATGTCATAGAGGAGGCTGACACGCTAAAACGGTCCCTACTTCTATTCATCTGAGTCAAAAATGCGACCATCAGGTATTTCATCTTGATTTGGTATACTGGGCTAATGTAGAAGATGAAAAGGAATCGGAAGATGAATGAAGTCAATCTATCTGCGAGGGCAAAACAACAGATTGACGGACTAAAAGCCAGGAACGAGCAGCTGCTTGCCGCAGGATTGGAACTAGAAGCACGTACCAAAGAATTGGAAGCGTTGGCACAACGCAAAGAAAATATGGTTCTCCGCTATCAGGATCTTCTCACAGAAATACAAACCGAATGTCATGCCATAGAAGCCGAGTATCAACGCATTCGTGGAACGACCGTAGCCCATTTCTGAGTGATTCGCTCCGACAATTGATTCGCGTTCGGGACGACTATCATAGCTTGTTACTGCGGGGCGTCCTCAGCCTGACTATTGTATTACGCTCAACTTATTCTGTACCCATTCACAAAAAAGTCAGCGACAGAGGTAACTACGATAGCCTTTTCCATACTAGAGTCTGCAGATTAAGAGCAAAGGTGGAATGGTTCGGAACAAGCTCCTCGCCACCGATTTTGCCGCCTGTTATGTAGATAGAGTTTGCATCAGGAGCGTATCGGGCGTTATGTTCGCTAATCCATCCTGGCATCTTTCCTTTTGTCTTCATACACTCCATCTTATAATTGCGGCAATCAAGCCGGTATACTGGCGTTTCACCGGGACGCCTTTGTTCGTGGTAACCTAACGAGCCAATGATGTAGATATAATCGTCTATCAACGTTGCCGTATGAAAGTCCGTGCGCGGAAATATGTGCTCAGGATATCCCCAAATCTCGAAATTACCATAACCATCAAACACAGTTACATCATTGTAGATGCAGAAATCTCCGTCATACGAATCCGCATGTTCGCCAGCAATCTCCACAATTCTACCGTCTGGCAAAAGCGTCGTGGTACGACCATAGCGGTAATAACACCAAAGTGGTTTAGGCTCTTCACCTGTATAGCTAAACACACTGCGTGCTTGATATGCTTGCCAGCCACATTGCACCATTGCATTCCAGAATGGCATGTCCATCCGCTGAGGGTTTGATTTTCCGAATTTCCGGTGTTTGCCTTTGTAATATTCTTCGTCTGTGACGCGTGGACCTCCCAGTATGGTGCCCGTGAGAATGCGATGCATATCGTGATTGATTTGGCTCAGATCCTCTCCGACATCTATGAGAAGTTTCAATATTTCTATATCGCGAACCTCTGTGATTGGCCGATCACCATAGGAAGTGCTCTTGGTGAAGTCTGCGCCAGCATTCAAAAGAAAGGAAACACACAGTACACGCCCCAATTCTGTGGCTGTGAGTAGTGCAGTTCGTCCGAAGTCATCTGTTGCATTGATGTCCACCCCTATTGCAAGGAGCCATTCCAGAATATGAATATGGTTCCCTTCAACCGCATACATCATGGGAATTGTTCCACATCGCCCGACTTCGTTAATTTGTGCGCCAGCTGACAATAGTCTTTGAGCTTTCATTAAATCGCCAACCAGAAGGCTCATCAGCCAGGGTGTTCGCGACCAGAAATCGCGGTCTCTGAGGTTCACGCCCTCCTTCAACAATGTCTCAACTTCCTCGTAAGTTCCAAATACAACGGCGCGAATTAAATCCGTCCACCCCAGCGCCTTTGCGTCTGATCCATGATCAAGTAGAAATGCCACGCCATCGAATCGACCATAATCGGACAAAATGTGCAACTTCGTCTCAGAATATTTACTAACTATATATACATCGGCTCCGTTCTCAATCAGAAGTGTGAGCACAGGAATCAGGGTTTCGTTCCCTACCTCTCCGCGTTTCGATGCAGCATGACTTAAGATGTCTGTGATGCCTAGAAGGGATTCGTTGATCCTGGCGCCAGACTTTAAAAGGAAATGAATCGTCACCAGGCTGCCGGTCCCAACTGCGTCCTGAAATACGTAGGGAGAGATTTTAGCACCATGCTCTACCAGGAAATGAATCATCTCCTGATTCGCATCCGGCATGGTACATACACAGTTTAGTGCAGTCATCCTGGCTGTTATTTCTATGCAGTCTATATCGACACCTGCGGCTAGTTCCTCCGCAACGCCTGCAATATTTCCTTGTATGGCATCATCATGAATCTTCAATAAATCACCTACACCTTTCAAGCCTGGTTCTGCTGCGCAAGCAATACAAGGGCATTCATTATGGGCATAAACTGTTGCTTCACACAGCCGGTGTAGCCGGCTTGGGCGATGGCGCACGCTTTCGCAGGGTAGTAGAGCTCCTGTGTATCGTCGAGGTCGTGCCTGCCCGGTACCCCAGCCGTATGGATGTGGCCAATCTGTTCAATGTTGGCCCGTATGGTGCGAATGACGTCGACTTCCCATTTTTTAAATGCTGAGACGGTCAATCTACGAGGTCTGAAAAACCTCATTCAGCAGCAATCGCCTTTATCCAAGCCGTTATGTTCGGCATCAAAAGCAATCAACACATTAGGTGAAAGCAGCCCCAATGATACAGCTTGTGCCAAATATGCCCGCATCAACTTGGGGGGCATTTTAGCATCTTTCCCACGCTCGTTTAGCGCAACAGCAGCCCGCATTGTACCCTGTACCATCTCGTGTAGATTAGAAGGACTCCCATTGAAATTAAGCAGATATTTCCGTAGTCTGTTGCCGAACTCGCTCTCGTTATGATTTGTCCGATTCTCTGGATCAAGGATACACGAAGTTTGAAACATCGAGGGAAGCCGAGGGGTGTCAGCAATACGCACAAGAAACGGGATGCTACCAAAAAGGACCACAGCACTCCATAATGTGCCATTCACAGCAGTGCAAGCGAGAAGATGCTTTGGGGGCGTTTCGTCGTCGAACCATTTCTGACTTCCGATTGGGTATCCTGTGATGATTGTATTCGCACTTGCCGAATCGAATACTGTGTTACCCAATACATAAGCACAAATATCGGAATAGTCCGGCTCGGAAATGGATGACTTTCTTAGCGCGTCGCAAGCAAAGCTCCATGCTATCCTCGTTACAGCACGGAGGAACTCCGGTTCCTCATACATCGCTTGCACAGAAAGTAAAGCATGAGGTGCCACACATATTTCTTCTTCTGTCTCAACTTTGATAATATTATCTTCACCATAATGCCGCTTCAATGCATCCATTTGCTTGGCAACAAGCCGTTCGTAATTCGCACCGAGAGGAACCTCAAACGAAATATGAGTGAAATCTCCTTTCTGTTCCTTGTGAAACTCATGCTTATCAATAGCCGTGAATGAGGAGCCAGGAACATAAACCAGCGGCATTCCATCCGGGGCTACATACCGCAAAGGCCGAACACCTTTGGAAGGTTCACGCGCATTCACGATATCAAACCCAACGACCAGGATTTGCAATGCCTTTAAGAGGGCACAATCCAAGTCCTCTCCCATACGGCTGTTACAGTTCCGACAAATAATAATCTCACTTTCAAGACTACCGCCTAAGGATGCAGGAACTATATGTTCTACAGTCTGGTTGGATTCTAACAAAGGTGTATTGCAAAGTATACAAGTATGCATTTTTACTCCTCCACTTGTTAAAGAGTGAAGATATTGAGGTTCGACCGGATGCCAGTGGGATTGAATTGTGCCAGTTGTTGTCAGTTTTTATAGTCGATATAGACACGTAGACGAATTTACCCATTCATAGGACTAGATGCGCCATTGAAGTCAGAGCTAATCACGCCAGCAACAATTGATATTCCTACGTTGGTTAACCTCATAAACAACCAATATCGCAAACTTGGATGCATGCAGTAGATGAATTAGTAAAATGAATCATCTAAGTCTATACCATCAGCTACACTTGGCGTAATAAAATAACCAACAACTGAGAAAACAAGGTTATAGCCATCGTAATCTTCACGGAGTATCAAATCGGGATTTCCCATTTCGTTGCCCCATGATGTAACACCTTCAATAGTACCATTCTCATCCGAGCTAAAGGTTGGCAACTGGATTTCTTCTGTCGTTTTTAGAATCTGCCCCATTCCGGCTAGGTAAGCTCTTAATTGCTCAATTTCCTGTTCTGAGAACAACTCCCGTATATATTCAAATGCGATATCACGTACCATCATATCCGTAATTGTATCATCTGGGATCCATTCGTCATACAACAATTGTTGCTCTCGCGCACTACATATCCAACAGATCCTTTCCTGACCATCCCCTAGGGGAATCATATCTGAATAAGCACGAAACAGCCGAGGATTTGGCATCGTAGTTCCTTTAGAGTGAATCAGCCATATAACAGATCGTAAATATGTGCTGCGCCTACTCTAATATGTGTGGTGAATATTTACATCATACCATTTAAAAACACATCTTTAGATGAATGTAAATACCTCTTGCAGACTTAGATTGCTTACAATGGGAGGTATCACCAGCGCTTGGTGTGGAAATCAAGGCCAGTCAATCCGGTGTACCCTGCTTTCGCTATGATTTGTACGGTAACTATGAAGTTGAGCTTTTGTATATTCTCGTGAGCAAGACAGCATTAAATCCTAGAGTTATGTTCGTCTTCTAGTTGCTTACCCGTTCCATCGATGAAAGTAGCTCCTATATAACAAGGGAACCAGTTGCATAAAATTTGTTGAGAGATAATTGTCCTTCTCATTGATGTCAAAGATAGCAACATCACTTGACGATTTGCCTATTAGTATGTTATGCTAATCTGCGGATTCGCTAAATCACTTGCGACCCGAATACTATATAAAGACTAGGAACTACCATGCCAACTTTCGGAGAGCTAATCTCTGAGAAGAGAAAGGAGGCCGGTCTAAGTCAGAAAGAACTCGCCACCAAAATCATCAAAGAGGATGGCCAGGCGATTTCCCCCCAATATCTTAACGACTTGGAACATGACCGGCGGAATCCGCCAGGTGAACATCTTATTGAGCAGTTCGCAAAGATACTTAAAATCGCCCCGGAACGAATGTACTACAGTGCAGGTGAATTTCCTCCTGATGCCAAATGCGAAGATGCCACCGAACAACAGGTTGTAGAAGCTTTCAAGGCTTTTCGCAAGGTGATTGACCGCAAAGAGCAGTGAGACGAATAACTGACCCAACCGGACGTTTCCCCGAACGCCTATATTATGATAATGATGAACTCGATAATCTGGCCGAACAGCTCATCAACGAGTTTATTATCAAGCTGTATGGGAAACTCGTAATTCCTGTGCCGACAGACGATCTAATTAAACTGATCGAGCGGGACACTTCTGATCTGGACAGTTATGCCGATCTGTCAGTCGAAGAAGAGGGAGTACAGGGCGTGACGAGCTTTATATACGGCAGCAAGCCGAAAGTTCGTATTGCTGCCTCTCTCTGGGAAGATCGCTCAGGACATCGGCTACGCACTACGCTGATGCATGAGTACGGTCATGTTAAACTGCATACTCCTTTATTCACCTCAAAAGGGGCACAGACTGCACTTGACCTGTTCCCTTCCTGTTGCGAATCGCAAAAATGCCATAGAGATACGATCATCCATGAGCACCAGACCCAACAGGGTGGCGATTGGCTAGAATGGCAGGCAGGATACATGAGCGGCGCGTTGCTGATGCCCTCCAACCATGTATGTGCCATGCTTGACCAGATCGGTAGGCGGAACGGGAATTCTGGTTCTGCGGAAACAGGAAGCCCTTACGCGCTAGCCCTAATAAATACCATTGCCGGTGCGTATGACGTATCGAAGGATGCGGCACGAATTCGGCTGATCCAGTTAGGAAGGTTAACAAAAGGGCTCTATCAGAATCAGGAAAGCCTATTTTAACGTGCTGAAGCCCCTTGCTTTTTTTTTACAAACATGGTACAATTATCCGCAGATACGCTGATTTGAGTATTAGTGTATTTCGCACAGCGTTACAAAGGAACGGGGGTGATAGATCATGCCGCGAACAGACGCTTGGAATTCCGTTAAGGAGCAGCACTACCACAATAATACGAAGTGCGGGCCGGGGAGCGAAATTCCTCAACACAATCGAGTTGCAGGCACTGGGGGAAAGCCTCTCTGCAAAGACTGTGAAAAACTGAACAATGAAGGGAAGTAGCCCTTTACCTAATGGCCGCCGAAATAACATTTTGCAAGCGGTGGGCTTTAGGTGCAAACGTGCAGCATATTCTAAAGACTAATTTGCTGTAGTTGCCTGTTCAGTATCCGGTCACATAGTAAAAACAAAGGCGTTTTCTGTCTGGACGTCTAATCTATCCAAACACAGACTGTGGAGCATCAACGTCATGTCAAAACAAACACGATTAATTCCAGGAACGTCCACCCCTCGATCTGGAATCTATATGCAAGTGGGGCCTCGCGGTGGGCGGACGAACGATCAGGTGACTTCAACCGAAGGCAACCCGCTTCCCCCAACTAAAAAGCCGGGATGTACTTGGCAACTTGTCGTACCTGCCCATCATGAAGGTGAGAAGTAGACTTTAATGCGAGCCAGTGTGACGGTCAATGAACCGTCACACTTTTCTAGAGGAGGTGATTCGACTGAAAGAAGGGATATGGATATTCTTGATTCTAATATGTGTTCCTATGCTTCTAGTGGCGACGGAAGGCACATATCCAAATGCAAGCGCCTTATGTAACGACGGAACCTTGAGTTATTCTAACAACTGCCAGGGGACTTGCTCCCATCATGGGGGTGTAAAGCAGTTGTATTGAAATGTTCTACCAATACTGGGCCGACTTCCAAAGCAATCGGCCCTTTCCGCGTCTGAGCCGTTAATTGGCTTGACCTGCAAGGAGAAGTGATTTATGGTAAATTTTGATGTTGCCCACGTCAACGAGCAAGGGCAAAATATCATTATTGTCCTCGTGTCTCATCAGCTAACACCGAGCCAAGAGAATGCCCTACAACTCTGTGCTAACTCCACAGGGTTAGGCAGGCGTCGTCGTTCCTGTCTGGCCGCAAGGAATGGGAATGTACGGATTTTCTACGCCTCCGCAATGGCATCTATTTTTTAACAGTCTTTCTTGGGAATATATTCAAATGCATGTTAATACTCAGTTGACTTGCCGTTAACCCGCGAGTCATTTTTCAGTGCTGTCGCACATTCTTACGCCTTTGAGCGGAACGATATGCCATTGTACTTTTTTATCCATGTGTTTAAGAGAATTGGAGGGGCTAAGTGTTTGATAATATCCTTCGAGAGCTAAATAAGATCGAGCAAAATGGTGGAATGATCTCCGTTCCCGTTCAGCTACCAATAGATGAAGACGGATATTTTGACTGGCTGTGTCCTTCCGAAAAATGCCAGACCGAATTCAAGATTCTGATGGAAGATTGGAACAGCAACGTTAGTCATGCTCAAATGTTCTGCCCTTTCTGTCGCGAAGAAGCGAAAGCAACAGAATGGAATACCTCAGATCAAGAGGTATATATCCTACAAGTAGGGATGGATCTTATTCAATCCATGATTGATAATGCAATATCGCAGGATACACGAGACTTCAACCGCCGACAGCGCCCCGGCTTTATTAATATTTCTATGTCATTTAATCCCGGTGTTTCAGAAATCATCCTTCCGATTAGTGCTGCCGATGAACTACGACAGAAATTCACCTGTGAGCAATGTGGGTGCAGGTATTCATCACTCGGCGCTGCGTTTTTCTGCCCTGCCTGCGGTCACAATTCGGCGGAAAGCACCTTCACTCAAACCATTGAGACGGTACAAAAATCCCTTGCCGCCCTACCCGCCATTCGCACAGTAGTACAGGTCACCTCAGACGCTGACGCATCCAGGAATACGGAACGCGAGATACTGGAAAACAGCATAGGGCGAATGATGGGAGCGTTTCAGCGGATCGCTGAATCTCTGTTTGATCGCACCTCTGCCGCAGCTACCACGCGGCGCAGGAAGAATGTTTTTCAGAATTTGACGGAGGGATCAACCCTGTGGCGAGCGGCTACAGGCAAGGGCTATGAAGACTTACTGACACTTGCCGAAATGGCCGACCTTCTGCGCCTGTTTCAGCAGCGCCATTTGCTCGCCCACTGTGAAGGCATCGTTGACCATGACTATATTACCAAAGCCGGCGATGCTACATATTCCATTGGGCAGCGGCTTGTTATCCGCGAGACCGCTGTAAGCCGTTTGGCGGAACTGATAGGAAAATTGACGGAACAACTCCGATCACAGGTGTAGAGAGCAGGACACTTTATGGATGGTGATATGCAATGGGCATCGGAACCGTATGAGCGGTGCTTTAATTTTATCGAGCTGGCAGAAACAGTGCTGACATTAAGCATTCGGGCCATTCGCGACCTAGAGGCCAAGCCGCGGTTAGTGAAGATGATCGCTGAAATTCATCGTATGCAAGGTCATCCGATAGATCAGATAGATTCGGAAACACTCTATGCTAACGCGGTCAAAGACGCAGGATTAGCCCGCCAAGAGATCGCTGAGGATTTTCAATTCCTGCGGGGCATTGCAATCATCTCCTGTTGGACAGCCATGGAAGCCTTTGTAGATGATTTGTTAGTCGCCTGGCTGATGGCGGAACCTGCCTGTTGTGCCATTCCATACATAGCCGAGCAGGAAAACAAACTTCAAAACAAAGACCCCGGATATGCCGCGCTGGTTGGCGAAGAAAAGATGGCGGCACTCTACACGGGTGTTAAGCGAAGACGCAGTAGTAATACGCAAGGCGGCGTGAGTGGCTTTGAAGACTTGTTCACGATTTTCGGCTTGAAAGGTGCGCCTGATACCCATATCGTGAGTGATCTATTTGAATCGCAAAAGATGCGCAATTTGATCGTTCACCGAGCATCTATCGTAGACCGGAAATTTCTAACCGAATGTCCATCTTTCGAGGCCAGGTATAAACTCGGGGATAAAATCATAATTCGCGACGTGGATCATGCCCGGTACAAAAAATCTATGCTGGAATATCTGGTCAACGTAGGAGCCAGAATACACCAGTACCTTTACAGCAAAGAGGAAGGAGCGGAGAACGTAATATGATGCCGGAAGCATCCAGTCACCCACTTTTGAGGATACTCCATTTTAGGACCTAATTTGCATGACAAAGTATGCTTTTCTATCGGATCTTTAGGTAATTAGGATCGGTTCTCTTGAGGGTAAGTCAAATTATCAGTCTATATGTCTTTCGTTACATTAGAAATCATTGATTGAGGTTATGTTATTTGGAACTCAACCCCCACCTACACCTCGCAGGCCTTGAATGCCTGCTCCAGGGCTGCGGCCGGGTCGCCTTTC
Organism: bacterium; assembly: GCA_021805395.1. Classification (GTDB taxonomy): domain Bacteria; phylum Armatimonadota; class Chthonomonadetes; order Chthonomonadales; family Chthonomonadaceae; genus JAJZFJ01. The sequence continues at coordinate 9,849 of JAJZFJ010000286.1, read as the reverse complement.
GGCAGGAACTCCTGCCCTATGAAGCCGGTGTATCCGGCTTCCGCGATGGCGCCTGCTATCGCGGGATAGTACAGCTCCTGGGTATCGTCGAGGTCGTGTCTGCCCGGTACGCCTGCGGTGTGGATATGGCCGATGTGCTCTATGTTGGACCGTATGGTGCGAATGACATCGCCTCTAATCTGCACGTGGTAGTTTTCATAGAGGCTTGGCAGCTTGGATGTAAGCTATCAAACAAACGTACCTTATCACTTTTCATCCATTGTTTTGTCTGCGTCTGCAATGTTACTTCAACACTGGGAATCGTCATTACCTACTCGCGTGTGGGAGATCGTTGCAGTGAATAGTCTCTGCTGCGCCTAAGACGGATACTGCATTGTATACAGATTGGCCAAGTGGTTGCAGAATTTGGGCAGATACGACTTACATATGCCACAGTTGACAAGTAAGCTTTGATAATTGAATACTCATTCAGTAGCGTATACTAATTCAGATTTATCAGGTGCAGCTAAATGCTCTGTTTTCTCATGATACGCTAACTAAACTAGGGATCTCTTCATGGTATTTAGCATATTGATGAACTAACAAGACCTTACTCGCATTTATAGCTGTCATGCTAACCCACCTACAAACCTCATGCTGGAACATCTCAGTATAGTTAAGATTTCTGCTGGAAGCTGCGACAAACTAAACCTAAACCTATCACTGTTTAGTTTTCGATACTTGATTTCTCTGTTGTTATCACAAGCTGGTTTGCTTTACGGATTTCTTCTATAATTCGATCAATATTAGGACGTACCCAATCTGGAATATGTGTTGCCGCATCGTCTACTTTTTCCCACATCTTCCTACTAGCTTCCGTTCCTAAGTTCCGTGTTAACGTCATTTATCTCCTCCGGTCTTTTGAATAGTTTATCAAGTATTGCTACAGCAGTAGCCTCTCGTTGGATATAGTTTAATGACGAAGCCATTGAGCGCAAACCTGCAGGCTTCTCATCTATATTATCCGCATAATCCTTACGTTTTATTCGCATTCCCAAAGTATTCTTGCTAGAAAATAGAATAGGATACATTCTTGGGGCAATACCTCGAAATGACTCAACAGTTACTTTTTGATTGTCCTCGTATTCAGGGCGACCCAAGTGAATGTCATCATGCAATTCAAAGACAAGACTTTTGGGATATGGCTCATTATATACAATTCTTTTGATACCTGCTATTTCTAATATGCTTCGGTCAATTATAACACGGAAACGTAGTACAATAGAGTGCATTATTAGATCAACACATAGCCCATGTGGAAATACAATAAAACAAAAGCCTGCTCTATTCAAACACTACAATTATTTCTATATGATGTGACCAGACGATTAATTTTCTTACAACAACTGACCACAAGATGAATTTTAGGGAGTTAGCTGAAACAAGCAGCAAGCAAATTCATATTGAAACACGATTGAATTAATTTAATTCCGTTGGAATGATGTGAGAACGAACGAAGTTCTCACTGTGATAAATAGTAATAAATATAATTCCCAATTGCCTGAAACATGACTTTACAACACCGTCAATAATAAAAATCAAACCTTTCATAATTTTGTCGAGTAACACACCTAATCCTTCCGATTACTATCGAATAACAAATATGAGGTATAATAATATTACATTAGATATGACTTTCCTATTTCCGGGCACCTATTACCAATATCGCTGTTTCAGTGGTGAATCTTATGGGAGTTATGGCAGATATTAATCGACTGAGATTAGCTTATACGGAAATGACCAATGACTTGAAACCATAGGTTCGAATAAAGCTCATAGGCTTTCGCAGTTAGGTATCTGGTTTTGGGAACGACTTGATGGGCAGTTTCCTGCAGTCGAGTTCGTTGAAAGCACCATCAGTCGCCAAATTACTAGTAAGATGCCTCAACTAGATGTAGTGTGCTTCATGATATATCGGCAAAGGAAAGGAAGACGCCATGCGGTTCATTGATCTCTTCGCTGGGCTTGGAGGCTTTCATGTTGCGCTTCAAAAACTTGGTCATGAATGCGTGTTTGCGAGCGAATTAGACAAAAATCTTCAAGAACTCTACGAGAGAAATTTCGGAATGCGCCCATATGGAGACATCCGTCTAGTACCTATTGATAGTATTCCTCGGCATGATATTCTGTGCGCGGGGTCACCATGCCAACCATTTTCCAAAGCGGGTAACCAGCAAGGATTTGATTGTCCTAAATGGGGTGACTTGTTCGACCATGTACTACGAATTCTGAAATTCCACAAACCTGAATATGTTATCCTTGAAAACGTTCCAAATTTGGAGCGGCACAATAATGGCACCACATGGGCATTGTTGAAGAGAAATCTTGAGGAAGCCGGCTATGATGTCAGGACTAAACACCTTTCACCACACCAATACGGCATTCCACAGATTCGTGAGCGTGTTTTCATTGTAGGAAGTCGCTCTGGATTGAAGGGCTTTCAGTGGCCAGAGGAGATCGAAGCAACCCATCTATCCATTAGAACTGTACTCGACGAATACCCCCAAGATGCAAAGGTTATCTCCCATCAGGTAAGAAAATGTCTCGAAGTATGGCAGGCATTTATTAACAAGTTCCCAGAAAAGGAAGAATTGCCATCATTTCCAATCTGGTCGATGGAGTTCGGTGCCACATATCCGTTTGAAAATGAAACTCCATATGCACTAAGTCCGCAAAAGCTAACTAGTTATCGAGGGAGCCATGGAATCCCACTTAATTCATGTTCTGCAGTTACTCAGATGGATCTCCTGCCTTCGTACGCTCGAACCACAGAGGAGAAGTTTCCGCACTGGAAAGTACAGTTTATCCAGCAAAACCGAGAGTTTTATGAGCGACACAAACAATGGATTATCCCTTGGATATCGCATATTCTTGAGTTTCCGCCTAGCCTTCAGAAACTGGAATGGAACTGTAAGGGTGAGCATCGTAACATCTGGGATTATGTAATTCAGATAAGAGCTTCTGGGGTTCGAATCAAACGCCCAACCACTGCCCCTTCGCTTATTGCGATGACGACGACTCAGGTTCCAATAATAGGTTGGGAGCAACGCTATATGACGCCTCGTGAATGTTCCCGTCTTCAGAGTCTAAATGAGCTTGCGCACCTACCGAAAGCACCCACTCGAGCTTTCAAGGCATTAGGCAACGCTGTGAATGCTTATGTAGTGCAACTTATCGCCGCTAGTCTTATTTGCTCGCCATTTGATAACCACTCGGTTATCATTACATCGGAACTTCCTCCATTTTATATTAATGATCATCCGGGATATGTTAATGTCTAACACAAAGCCCGCTACACAACCATCGCAAATAAGCATTCGGCCTGGAGTAGGTATTCTTTCTGTATTGCGTCATCTGAACTACAAGCCTTGGTTCGCGATGGCAGAATTCGTGGATAACTCATTCCAGAGCTATCTTCAAAACGCCGAAAGGCTCCATCGACTACATGGTGACGGATTTCGTGTCAAAGTCGACATCGAGATTGAGAAGTCAGACGAAGTTCGCATCAAAATTCGGGATAACGCTGGAGGAATTGCTGCCTTGGACTATGCTCGCGCATTCCGTCCTGCAGTGCTTCCATCTGACCGTTCTGGTCTCTCGGAATTCGGGATGGGTATGAAGAGTGCTGCTTGCTGGTTTGCACCAAAATGGAAAGTGCGAACTTCAGCACTTGGAGAACCGATTGAGAAAACAATCACTTTCGATATTGACACAATCGTGCGCGATGATATTGAGGAGCTTGACGTCGTAGAGACACCTGCTGATGCAAACGATCATTACACCGAAATTACGCTAATCGATCCATATGACAAGCTACAGACTAGAACTGGAACGAAGATCAAGGACCATCTAGCAAGTATATATCGTCTATTTTTGCGAGAAGGAACATTGGAGTTATACTTCAATCGCGAAGCACTTAGCTACGAAATGCCTAGGATTCTAGTTGCACCGTACTACAAGGATTTATCGCAACCGCCGATCCGATGGTATCGTGAGTTCAGTTTCGACTTCGGACTTGGGTTGAAAGCTTCGGGCTTTGCTGCTCTAAGAGAGGTAGCGAGCACATCCACAGCTGGTTTCGCGTTATTCCGGCGGAAACGCCTCATTGAAGGTAGTCTTGATGATCCATATCGGCCGGAATTCATCTTTGGAACTGGGAACTCTTATCGTAGGCAACGCCTCATTGGAGAGATCCAGTTAGAAGGCTTTCAGGTTAGCCATACAAAGGATGGCTTTCAGTGGGACGACTTCGAGGAACCATTTCTAGAACTCTTGAAAGAACAGCTTGAGACGCCAACATTTCCGATGTTAACACAAGCAGAGGGCCATCGGGCTCGTCAGCCGCAGCGCGAACTCAAAGCCGAAGCCGACAAAGCTAATGCTCGCATCGCTGAGACAGTTCAGAAGGAAGTGCCTAATGTTCTGATGCAACAGAGCATAACTCTGCCTTTTCTTGAACGTCTTCCGGAGTCTATTCAGCCGGATGTTTCAGCAATTTCACATGTGATTGATGTAGATCATAGTGGTACTACATGGCGGATAAACATAGAATTGGCCATGGATCCAGCTATTGAGGACTGGCTTACTATCGCCGACAAAGCATCATCAGCTATCAACGCTCGTGAAATTACAGTACGTATGTGTCTGGTTCATCCGTTCATGCAACGCTATTGTCGTGCCGATTCGATGGAAATCGAAGCCCTAGCGCGAGTTGCTGCTGCTCTTGGACTTTCCGAGATCACCGCACGAGATGCAGGCGTACCCCAATATGGTACTATCAGACGTAATCTTAACCAACTGCTGAGAGAAGCATTCTCAAAGCCATAAGGGGAAGCTAATGAGTTTTGACAATTCAAATCACATTGAAACCATAACGCCGCGAAATTTCTTGCCTCCTGGTTCCCTATGGCTTCCCGAACGCGGCAATGAAGTGCGTGAACTCATCTCGCATCTTGATCTGGATAGCGATAGTGGTGAGCAGTTGATCGCTGAGGCAACGAGTATCTTCAGTAAGTGTATCCCTCCCAATGGACCAGCCGATTCAACAACTGGGTTAGTGCTTGGATATGTGCAGAGTGGAAAGACGATGTCGTTTACGACGGTAGCTGCCCTCGCTCGTGATAACGGCTATCCTCTGGTTATTGTCATCACAGGAATCAGCAATCCCCTGCTGGACCAATCCACTAGTCGGTTAGAAGCTGACTTACGGCTTCACAACAATAGAAAGTGGCGATTGTTCCGTAATCCAAAGCCGGAAGACCGACAGAGCATTGCCGATACTCTTGCGGATTGGCGTGACAAAAGACTTCCTGACTATCGTCGTAAAACTGTGCTCATCACTGTCCTCAAGAACACAACCAATCTCAGAAATCTCAACCAAGTCCTTCATCAGCTTAATCTAGCCGACATACCGGCACTTGTGATTGATGATGAGGCTGACCAAGCGGGTCTCAACACACGTGTAGAACAGGGCATGCAGAGCACTACATATCAACGCTTAGTAACGCTCCGACAGAATCTACCGCACCACTCATACCTGCAATACACTGCTACACCTCAAGCACCCCTACTCATTAACATTATTGATGTATTGTCTCCTCGCTTTGTCGAGTTACTCACACCTGGACCGGCTTATGTTGGCGGGGAGACATTTTTTGAGCAGAATCCTAATCTTATCCGAATCATACCGGCAAGTGAGATCCCAACCCGAAACAACCCATTGCATGATGTGCCACCAACCCTTATTGCTGCCTTACGTCTATTCTACCTAGGTGTGGCGGCTGGATTCGTACACGGGGATGACCAACAATCTGGTCACAAACCAAAAAATCGTTCGATGCTTGTCCATCCTTCACGGGAGACGACTGGTCATGGTCAATATTGTCACTGGATCACGCAAATCAAGCGCCAATGGATGAATATCTTCAGCCTTGGTGAGCATGATCCTGAGCGGTCAAATTTTGTAAATTCATTTAGGTCTGCTTATGATGATCTGAAAGCGACGACTGTTGATCTTCCTGATTTCGATACGCTTGTAAGTGAACTAGATTACTCTATTCGCCAAACTATGATACTCGAGGTTAATGCAAGACCTAAAACGCCGCAGCCGACTTGGAAGGACACATACTCCTGGATCCTTGTGGGCGGGCAAGCAATGGATCGTGGTTTCACTGTTGAAGGACTGACTGTGACTTATATGCCCCGAGATATGGGAGTTGGTAATGCTGATACGATTGAGCAGCGTGCTCGTTTTTTCGGCTACAAGCAAAGATATCTGGGTTTTTGCCGTGTGTTTCTAGAAGTTAGCGTTTGCGATGCCTTCAAATTTTACGTAGAGCATGAGCGAGACATACGCAATCGTCTCCAGAGGCATTTAGAACGTGGACGTCCTCTAAGTGAGTGGCGGCGCGCATTCTTCCTCGACAGCAGCCTTCGACCAACACGCCGCCAAGTTCTCGATCTAGATTATCGCCATGATACTTTTTCAAATGACTGGTTCTGGCCCAAAGTTCCGCATGGAACCGACGAATTACTAGATGCAAACCGTAAGACTGTTGCTGATTTCATCCAACAACACAATTGGGTTGACTCGCCAGGCGACCCGCGCAGAACACCTGAACAAATCCACTCCATTACACGAGAGGTGTCACTTCGTAAAACTTATGAGGAGTTTTTAATTCGTCTACGTCTTACCCAGGAAAAAGATTCGCAAATTTTCATAGGGCTGTTATTACAAATATCCGCATATCTTGAAGACAATCCAGATGCATTATGCACCGTTTACCATATGTCAAAGGGTAAAACTCGTCTCCGTAGCGTGAATGACGATCTCGAAATCCCGAATCTTTTTCAAGGTGCAAACTATGCAGATGCTGCTCATAAGGACATTGTTTATCTAGGAGATGAGAAAGAGCGTGCAGCACAGGGCATAACAATTCAGATTCATACACTCCAAGTCAGACAGAAAGATCGTGGTCCCTTGATTGCTGACAATGTTCCAGTCGTAGCAGTGTGGATGCCTCAAAGCATGGCGAAGGATTGGCTTGTTCAGTAGCAAATAGGAGTTAATTAGTGGGTATAGACCTTTGTGAACTGTTTGAAACCATAGTCCTTCCTCTGGAATCTCCAGAAGAACAAAACATGTCTGCTGTGGTCATTCCAGGAGCAGAAACTCACCGTCTCGCAAAGGACTCTAGTGGCTTTCCCTGCATTTTACTCCGCCAGTCATCGTTTATTGTTCCAATGATGCCGATCCGTCTGCAAAACCTTTTAGTGTCCTATGGAGTGCATTGTGTAATATCTCATACTGATGGACAGAAAGAAGAAGGGAATTTTACGATCATCAAGTGTATTAGTGCTGATCTGTCACTTTATCCTCACTTTTTGAGGATTCTATCTCCGATCGTTACAATGTTAGGCACAACACCTAGTTCTGCAACAGTTCGTAAGGCAATCACGAGTCTTGTCGATCTCTTCCAATCGTTGACATCACCATCAAAAAAAACTGTCCAGGGGTTATGGGCAGAATTACTGGTTATCAAACTTGCCACCAATCCAATCGAACTCGTTGCAGCTTGGCATAGTCATCCTTTCGAGCCAATTGATTTCGTGGACACTCACTATCGCATAGAAGTTAAAAGCAGTAGCAATCGCAGCCGAATACACAACTTCTCTCAGGTCCAGCTTACCCCACCACTCAATACCCAATTAATCATCACTTCTCTATTTGTGGAATCAGTAGCGGGGGGTCTGTCATTACGTCGATTGTATGATGATGTTCGTCTAGTTTTGGCATCAGACTATATTAGACTAATCCAATTTGATACTATATTCTACGCAACGCTTGGGGCAAATTGGCAAGATGCGATGGAAGAATGCTTTGACTTTGAACTTGCAACTGAGTCTATCAAATTTTTTGATTCAATGCTTGTTCCGAAAATCGATTGCGAAATCCCAGTGGCAGTGAGCGATATCCGTTTCACCTCAGACATGTCTGGTATTCCTTCGTTAAGCCTAGATACATTATTGTCTTTCGGCGGTCTTTTCGCGTCAATCGTTCCAACTACGCCTTAACTCCCTGTTAAATGATGTTACGAACATTTGTTCCTTAGCAATGTAAATATGTTAACATCTGTAGCACTCAATGATAGTTGACAATACGACTCTCAATTTATAATTTGTTTAGCAAGTAATATTTTGCTTATAAGGTTGTTTTATGAATGCTGTGTAGTGTTAAACATCCGCGTAACGCCTCCCAATCATTCGCATCCGTGACCGAGCCGTAGGGATCGTTATAACGGGGAACCGAGCCGCGTAATGGAGTAGCATTCTCCTGTATGGGTTCTGTCTGCGGCGAGATAGTGGGTAGAACTCTGGAACCCGGCTTTAACGAAGGATCAGGGTTGCATTGATGAAGTGCCCCATCCTCGCCGACGGTAGCCTAAGTATAGACAGTTTTCGTGTGAAACGAAGGTGCGATTTCCATACCAACAGCCTCCTGAAGTACAAGAGTATTTCTGACATTGTACCGCTATTCGAAATATGCTTCTATCGAGCGGTTTTGGATGAGATAATGATCAAAACGCCGATCAGGATGCAGTCCCTCTTTGACTCCTGAGTGGCGTCCATGGTGCAAAAATGAGCTCACACCTTGCAGCCCTGTACGCCTGCTCCAGGGCTGCTACGGGGTGCCTCTGGGCAGGAAAGGGTTAGACCAACTGTGCAACCCACTTCGACAGGGCATCGGTAACGACGGTAGAGATCAGGTGATCATTGTCTACTACAAATGTCTCGTAATGCATCGGATCATGGAATCTATCGCAATAGAAATCACCACGCCTTCGGTTTGCTGAACACTCCGTTTGCGTCTGTTATGGTCAATGGAAACTGGTTGTTTTGAAGGTGAGAAATGGTGATTTTACGAAATCGTGTAGCAGATTGTTTAAGTTGAAAGCTTGGATGGGACGAATGAGGATGAAACACGAAGACCTGTTTTCCTACCTCTGTTCGAACGATTTTGACAGCTCGAGCCAGGTCGGAATCATTTGATACTATTATAGCTGCATCGAAGCGGGATAAATGGGCATCATGGACGAGTTGCACAGCAAGATTAACGTCAGTACCCTTTTCTTCTGACCTGTAAACATGGGCCATATCTGGTTTCAATGAGCGGACATCTATGCCTTGCTCATACTTTGCAGCAATTGCGTCCAGAGAGGTGACTTCGGGTAGATAGGTACTCCTGGTTAAGAAATGACCCTCAATTATCTCAACTGTTCCAATACTGCGTATAGCACGCCAATACAGTTGTTGTCGGTTAGGTTGGCCAGGATCTCCTGGACGAACATTTACACGCGCAGTAAAGTACTTAACATGAGAAACGTTATCGGTGGGACGAAGGCTTTGCGAAAACGAATGCAGATTCAGCCATTTGTAGGATGTGCCTTTAAGAGCGCCATTGTAAAGGTTAAAACCGTCTATGTAGGCCCAAACATTCAAAGTTGTATCCTGGGGAGGCTGTGGGGGATATCTAAAAATGCAAAACCGCCCGAAGGCGGTTTCGCAACCCATACTTTAGCATGGGCGGGTTTATATATTTATTATAGTTTGAAACACTGTGAAAGTCAAGTGCTAGTTCAATTTTGCTCAAACGATTTCCCAAACACCAGCTACCCCTCACAGGTCTTGAATGCTTACTACCAAGCTGACGAAGTGTTGTCGCCTTTCGGAAGTAACTCCCGCGTAAATTGCTCTCGCATAGCTCCTGACTCAAAGCCCTGGATTGTGCTCCTCCCCGGCAATCGTAGCCTT
>JAJZFJ010000199.1 GCA_021805395.1 bacterium | reverse complement strand
ATCTGTCAGTAACTATTTTAGGTGTACTGCATTTTAACTGAACATCAATTGTAGGACGTTTAGATGTTCCATCTGCACCCACCGATTTAATCGTCATATCTATGCTGTCAATATCTAATCGAATATTTTGAATTGTATAGCCAGCTTTAGACGCTATCGCATGGACACACCCATAACTCAATTCTGCCTTACGAAGTTCTTCTCTCATAAATTCTCATTGCCCATAGGCAGCCGAGCTACTGCGGCCAAGCCCATTGAGCAGATAATTCGCGGCTCAAGTGTGTGAGCTTCATCAGTATGTAAGCATAATGTGTCATCCTGGTACATTGCAGTAACCATGTCAGCAAGTTTATCGTTTGTAATCCCCAGGCGTAACTGCTGTCTTAATCTAGTATTACCAGTTTCTGTTAGCGGATAATCATAGATTTGCTGTATAGCATCTTTTAATACTTCATCAACAAATATTGAGCCAGACTCTTCTCTAACATATGCACTTAATCTATCATAGACACGTCTACGAGGTTCGTGACGTTTGCCTAATTGCCCACCTGAAGTGGTGGTTTCATGCACCAGGAGATCAACTCCTTTGCCTACTAATTCATAATGCATGTCTGATCTGGGGATTGCGGGAGTATCTGGTTTACACTCTGCAGCTTTAAGTATGGAATACTGTGATTCTGTTACGCTATTGCCATTACAGTCAATCCAGCTCATTGCATCATTGCCAGAAGAGGTCCGCAAATAGACTAAAACACCTTCCGGGTTTTCGGCTGTTGCCGCTATCGCTCGCGTAGAGTTCACAACTGGTGCCATCGTCTCAATAATCTTCTCTAATCCGGGATCTTCTGTAATCGCCTGCTTCCATATTTGATACGCCATTGATGCAAGATCAACATCAGCATCCGTGTCACCGTCAAGTATTCCAGATTTCTCATCATACAGGTTTTTCAGAACTACTCTCAGGTCACCTTCAAAATAAGCCTCATCTGCACCAACTACTTCGGCATTTGCTCTTAATCTAGCTGTAATTCGTCCCTGAAGATTAATAATTTGGTTTACGCCATCTGCTGGAAGAAACGAGTAGCATAGGATCTCCTCTGCTTTCTGGCCAATCCTGTCTACACGTCCTGCTCTTTGTACCAGCCTTATAATTGCCCAGGGCAAATCATAATTTACAACAATACAGCAATCCTGAAGATTTTGTCCTTCTGAAAGTACATCGGTCGTAATCAAAACCCGTATCTCTTCCTCAGCAGTTAACAGTTCCTGTTTCCCGTTGCTCACGGGTGAGAATCGCCATGCCATTAATGTTGGATCATGGGATTTACCAGTTACAGCCTCTATACCAGATACGCCTCTTTTTCTTAACTGTTCTTTGAGATAATTTGCTGTGTCTGCAAACTGTGTAAAAATAAGAAGCTTATTATCAGGATGTTTTTCAGAAATAAGCTGCTCCAGCTTCGCAAGCTTTTGATCATTTTCAGGAATCCAATGTGAACACCTATCAAGGATGAGTTGCAATTTCTCAATGTCTTCCATAATCTGTTCAGCTAGCGTACTCCTGAAGAGAGATGGTCGAATCCATTTGTATCTTTTAGGATATCTTATCTTGTAAATCTCATATATGCGTTCTGCTTCCTGTAAGAGTGCGGATCCATATTCTGCCGTATCATCATCATCATCCTGTTCATCGCTATCATTGTTGTCAAGAATATTGTCATCGATAAGCTGTATACTATCTACACCTTCGTCTGAATTTTCCATATCGTTGAAATCTATTTCCATGGTCCCCACTGGAAGATCCTGGTTTGTTTCAATGGCATAGAAAAAAATCATGTTTCGAATAATATGACTCTTGATGGATTGCAGGAAAGCTGGTCCAGACGATTCCAAGCGCTTGAATAAGTTTGTCCGGCAGAACCCCATCAATCTCTGTCCTGCTCTAAATAACCCTTGCAAAATTAACTGTTCTGCAGGAGTAGCATTTTCCATGGTTGGTTTATCTATATAGGAGCCCAAACCATAACGAGGTAAAGAGAGAGAATTGATAATATCTACAGATAAAGTGTCATACAACTGGGCATACTGCGGATCTATGTCAAATTTTACAGTACGAGGAATACGAACTGGAAAATATGAGCGTTCTCCATTGGGAAACGTTAAAAATCTGCGCAGCTTGCTAGTAGTCAGATTTTTGCACTGTGAACATTCTGTTTGTGAAGGAGGAATAGTTGCCTTGCATACCTCACACTCCCCACATGCATAATTTTCCTGGATAAAACTGCGCGTCCTTCGAACCATGTATAATCTCATAAGCTGCCGCCAATCTTCAGCGAATTCGCTTTTTTCAAAACCTGCCAGTGATCGCGGTGAGCATTGGAAAGCATCGTTAAATTCCAGCTCACCGATTTCTTTGATTAACTTTTCTGGTCGAATTCCCAAATCCTTATCTTCAGGAACAAACAGTTTCAATTGGCTTGATAAATCTCTGTAATCCTTATTATAGGGGGTAGCAGTTAAGAGAATGCACTGGCATTGGTTTCGGGTGATGTAATCTTTTATCACCCCATAGGTCTGACCTTTTGGGTTTCGGAGATTATGACTTTCATCAAGTATGATGAGTCTGTGCCGGGGAAGCCTGGGAAGTTCTCGTCCAGCCTTAGAGATAGACAACACTGTTGCGCCCTGCATTCTATATGTACGTGCATAGTCCTGCCACATAGGTACAAGGTTTTTGGGACATATTATAAGTGTTTCCAGTTGAAAATCCACTTCAAAAATACGAGCTAACGCGGTTGCCATAAGTGTTTTGCCTAGCCCCACCACATCACCAATAATAACGCCACCCCGCGTATGTAGATGATGGGCTGCAATTTTAACCGCAGCACTTTGATAATCGAACAGTTTCTCCTGAAATTCAGGAGGTAGCCGGAAATCTGATATGCCATCTCTAGCTTCTCTTGATAGATGATAAGCAATCTTTATGTAGATATGATAGGGTGGAATCTCTTTAGGTGAGGCCCAGCTGTTTTCTATGATCTCAATGAGTTCATCACTAATGTCAATACATAATTTGTGATTCCAACGATCTTCAAACCAGTTAGCAAGCTTGGTGGTAGCATCTCTATCCAGTACATCTATATTCAACTCACCCTGATGCTGCATGCCTGCCATTGTAAGATTGCTGCTGCCCATATAGCCCATAATGGGATTCACTGGATCGTGCCTGTGAAGTAGATATAGTTTGGCGTGGAGCCGGTGTTTGAGAAATACTTTTACTATCAGACGCTTGGATTTTAGCTGGCATGCCAGCCGCCTCAAACCTTTCTCTGCCTCATTCGTGGGCAATCCAGTTGCTAACTGATCTTTAAACTCCTGCGCTAATTTTTTCCGTAAACGAACCACCATCTGATTATCGATGAATTCTGGTTTAGGTGTGAAAGACATCCAATCCTGGAACTCCTGGTGGGGAGTATCCTGCATGCCAATTAAAAGCCGACAGCATTGCCCGTCTTCAGCTTTCCAATCATCTATATAACAATCTAGAGCACTCCATCCTCTAAGATTGAAATAGCCTACACAGAAGTCTGCTCTCTGTGCTAGTCCAAGAGCATTGTGTAAAGCGGTGAGTAGTGGCTGCTTAATATTGTCGTAAATCTCGGGCATTCTCAGTTCCATCGCTCAGGCATAAGTATTGTTGTAACGCATGAGCTATCTATTAACTAGCATCAATATCCCAAAGTTAGCGTTTTAACCTGAAATTCCTTCCATGTTTACCTAGTTAGACTGCAATATGGCATGCATTACAAATTTCAGCCGCAAAGAGAAAATCACTTCTTTGTAAATCTATGTTGAAGTATATCAAATGTAATCATTGATGGTATGGTGATTTTATTTACAAATTAGGTAAATAATCGACTTTGAGTTAATTATGTGCTATACTGTTGATATAAGGCTGGTGCTTTCGCCGGTCTTTTTTCGACCCAGCATCGAATTTAAAATTCATAAGATCAGACCTCCTCCGATGATGATATTCTTCGATCAAAAGGATGAATATTAGCATTACGACAAATATAACTACTTGTCTATGTTAGTCACGTGTAAATGTGTAGGCATGGAAAATGGCGTTATAGTATGCAAAGTCATAGGTCCGCGAATAAACGCGAACTACCCGGACTAGAATAACATCTATCAGATTCCCTGACTAGATTCTTGTTCTAGAAAGAGAAAGGAGGTGATTTATGAGGCTTGAGGAATCTATTGATTCACGAGTTGAAGCTGTGGTTGAACACATTGCACAGTTTATTTCATCGATAGATGATATGATAAATTTGTGCTATGATGACAACCGGGTGGTGAAGTTGGAGCGATTGCGTAATGCTATGCAAAATGAACTTGATAGACTTCATACAGTGAAACCAGCGGAGAAAGAACACCTAGCAAAAATATTTTTGCGACGTGCTTCTAAGCGCTTAGCTGCCGCACTTAGAACTATCAAATACATTTAGATGCGTACAAGATCGCTCTGACAACCTTTTATATTCAAAATGATATCGAATTTGAAAAATTTAGGCTCAACAATCAAAACACTTCGTACAGTTGCCGGCTATTCACAAAAAGAATTCGCTGAAAGTATCGGTATTTCTGCAAGTGGATTGTCATTGATTGAAAAAAAATCTAAGAGACCCGTCTTTATCTATTCTAAAGTCGATCAGTAACTCATTGAAAATACCAGTTAGTGTTATTATCACTGCGAGCGATCAAATACCATTGGATCTCGATGATAAACAACGGGAAATCTATATAAAATCACAACAACTTCTTACCGACAGCATGATATTAATGATTCAATTAAATCAAGCTAATAGCTAATTATAAAAGAGATTAAACTTTTGAATGATAAGACTGAATATTTTGTACAATTACTTAACGACCATAATACATCATTAAATGAAATGATAGATTTTATATATTCTTCAACAAAAAAATATAATATTATCCGTATAGTCAAAAATGGAAAATTGCGGGTTATTTACAATGCGAATGAAGATTTGAAAAAATTCCAGAAGATAATTCTATTATTTTTACAAGAATTCCCTGTTCATAATGTTGCACATGGTTGGGTAAAAGATCGTTCTACTGTGACTGCTACCTCACCTCATTGCAGAAAAAAATTTGTTGGAAAAATAGATATTTCTGATTTTTATCCATCTATTTCTTTTAGAATGTTGAGTATATATTTTTTGAGATGGGGCATTCATAAAGATATTGTCTTCCCATTATGTAAATGCTTAACAGCAAGAAATTGTCTTGCACAAGGTTACTTAACTAGTTCCATAATGGCGAATCTACTTTTTTATACAACTGATCATCGAATTGCTTCACTTTGCAAGAAGAATAAAGTTGAATATACTCGTTATGGTGATGATTTAATATTTAGTAGTCATTATGATTTGTCTTCAATAATAAATTTATCTCAAAAAATTATTAATCAAAATGGGTTTAAGATTAATGATGATAAGACAATGATAACAAAAGAAAATGAATCCCAAACTGCACTTAATCACACATTAAATAAAAAAATAAATGTGTTGCGCAAAAATAGGAAAGTATTACGAGCATTATGTAATAATTGTTTAAATGACGGTCTTGAAAAACATATTCCATTAGGAGAAGATGCTGATAAATTTATCTCTAAAATTAAAGGCAGGCTAAATTACTATTCATCAGTTAACCCAGAAACAACACGTAGTAGTATAAATAAATTCGATGAAGCAGTTCGCTTGTATCGAATGAACAAAGACTTATAAATTCCACATTTTTATTCATAATATCAATTTATTCTACAGGTTTCTGTTTGTTCTATCATATAAATCACCTCTTTGTCATCAGGATAATATTATAATTCATATACCTTAATCCTTTTTTCATTTCTAGGGCATATAATTAATACTTCAATCTAATATAGTCTTTGCGTTTACACGTCACATTATTTTCTTCTTGTGATCAGTCGCGAACTCACCGAAAGATGTTCAGCCACGAACAACGCCTCCAAGAATTGTGCCCTTACCCCCTGCACTTGCCACGACCGGTTAAAACCGGTCGCTGGCGGGCTAACCGTCCGCCTGCGCGGACGAGATGCACAAGACTGCAAACCTTGTGGAATCAACTGCTGAACTTATAGGCAACAGAAAGCAATAAATCCCTAGCCGAAATGGGTCGCACTCTGCTCACCCGCGCAGGCGGGTGCTGTCAACCCAGGGAGGGGATTCATCCCCTCCTGGGAAACAATCCGATCCCTCCCACACTTGCCACGACCGGTTAAAACCGGTCGTTGGCGGGCTAACCGTCCGCCTGCGCGGACGAGATGCACAAGACTGCAAACCTTGTGGAATCAACTGCTGAACTTATAGGCAAC
>JAJZFJ010000068.1 GCA_021805395.1 bacterium | reverse complement strand
ATTAATGCAATACTCTCTCTGAAATATTCTGCAGCTTTTCTAATATCGTGACGTTGCCATTCCACATTCCCAGCCGCGTTATAAGCATAACAGAGTGCTGAACTATCACAATTTTGCCTGGCGATGGTCATACCCTCCGAAAGATATCCAGTTGCGATATCAACTTTCGAAAGGAGAGAATACTCCCGTGATAGACTGGTGAGAGCAATTGAGAGGTGATGCCAGTCCGGAACATCTCGAAATTTACTTACTGAATCCTCTAAAAGTTGAATCCTGAAGATTTCATCACTCTGTTGAGAGAGTGCCAGAGTTAGCATTGAAATAGCAGCATTTTTTGTGTCATCAAGATTTTGCGCCATAGTGAGATTTGCTGATGCAATTTCAGCCATCATGGGAAGATCTCCAAGATACTGCTGCAACAGTGCCATCTGGTTACTCACGGTTAGCCATGTACCTGCAGCCTGTGTGGGTTCGACAGCCGTTAGAGCCAAATCTCCCCAAATCCGTGCTTCAGACAGATACCCATTCATAATCCAGAAAGGGAGTAATGAACTAACCATCAGCAACAGGGATTCAAACCTACCTCCAGCTGATAAACTCTCCATCACCTTGCGCAGGTTAGGCTGCTCCATCTCTAATTTAGAGAAAGCAGCTTTCTCCTTCTGGGTGTAGAAATCATACGAGAGAGTTGAAGCAAGCTGTTGAAAGTAGTTCAGATATCTCCTCTCCAGCTCCTCTGCATTTTCAAGTTCCTCAAGCAATTCTGCCCCGTACTGTCTTGTAACCTCGAGCATCTTATATCGAGATTCACTCTCAAGTTCTTCTCTAGCTGTTAATGAGTGGTCTTCCAGAGAGCTGAGCAGTTCGAGTATCTCAGATGAGTTAACAGGAGGAAAAGAGCAGATGGATTCAGCTGCTTCCTGAGACCAGCTACCCTGAAAGTAAGATAGCCTTAGCAAAAGAGTTTGCTGTTTGTCGCTCAACATCTCGTAACTTGAACTAAAACAGGCTCTCAGTGTTTGAGAGCGCGGAAGAACTGTGACTGCATTGGTATCCAGAATAGTTAATCCCCTCTGCAATCCCAATACCAGCTGATGCGGAGACATTGATCTGAGGCGTGCAGACGCTAGCTCGATGGCAAATGGAATACCATCCAGCATTGAAACGATGGAGACTACATCCATGCAGTTCTCAGAGGTTAATTGGAAGGAGGGAGAAGCCTGCCGCGCTCTCTCTTCAAACAGTCTGACAGCCTGATACTGTCTCAGTTCATCCATATTTATACGCATGGATTTTGGAGGAAACGCTAAAGAAGGAACCCTCCATACAACCTCTCCAATTACCCCAAGATGCCGCCTGCTTGTTGTGAGACACTTCAGGTTAGCACTCGCCTCCAGGAGTTTAGCCAAAAAATGTGCACAGTGAGAATTGAGATGCTCACAGTTGTCCAGTATTATTAAAATCTCTTTAAATTTTAGTGCCTCAATAAGCTGAACAGTTGGATTGAGACTACTCTCGAATAGACCTAAAGCCTTTAATACTGTGAGAGGTATGAGCGCCTCATCCTTAATATCGGCAAGCTGCACATAGCAGATTCCATCGCAGAATGCTCCATCGAGAGATTTGGAAACTTCTAGAGCTAGCCTCGTTTTTCCTACACCTCCCGTGCCTGTGAGAGTAACCAGCCGGTTGTGCGTCAAGAGATCTATTATTTTTGCTGTTTCTGATTCCCGAGAGATAAGAGCCGTAATCTGGTTAGGTAACGGTGATAGATTCAACTCAATCTGCTTTATGGAGACTGGTGATTTAACATCTGGCAGAGGATCTCCACTTTCTATGAACATACTTTTGTAAAGTGCGATGGTGGAAGGATCTGGAGATGTATGCAGTTTGTTTAGAAGATAGATTCTGAGATCACGGAATATTCTGGTCGCAACTGTACGTTCACCACGTTTCCAATAGCATTTCATCAATCCCCGATAGGCACTTTCACGGAATGGATTAGTTTCAGTGACAAGTCTGAATTTAGTAATCGCTTCTTCGTAATTTCCCCGATTCAGTTCTTCCTCTGCTGCTTTTTCAAGACAAGAATGGTACGCATCTTCACGGACTTCTCTCCCCAGCCGTATCCACTCATTATCAGCTCCCTCACACAAAGGTCCGGTATGAAGGACGATGGCCCGATCCAGGTTTTCTCTACCTCCGTGTTTGATGCAATAATCAAACTCCTCCACGTCAATGGCAACATCAGTGCTATCAAACCGGATCCTAAAGCCTTTTGTACTCTGGAGGCGCCATGCCTCGTTACCTAATGCTGAGCGAAGATTGCTGAGACTCAGGTTGAGATTTCTTCTCGCCTGAAGATCATCACTCTCTGGCCATAGCGATAACGCTAGAGATCTTTTGTCTAGTTCTTTGCCATGTTGCAAAAGAATAGTTGCCAGTAGCCAGTATCCCTTCATAGTTCTCAGGCGTGCTGTCTCCTTACCATCCAGGGAAATCGCAGGTTTTCCAAAGAGGCATATTTTTAACCGACTGGCTGGTTTCAAATCACTCAATTCCTTGCCTGAAAATTGCCTAATTTCAATTAAAATGTTAGTCAGATTAATTATTCAATGTAGGAAGCCTGATAAACATTTTGATAACTATTTTATACCACTTATGATAACAGTTTTGAATAAATGTATTGCTTATAATAGTAACCGGACATGAAGATCTATATCCAAAGCTGAAATATGGGATCAAAGGGCATATCAGCGGATGCAAAGATGGAGTAACCGTTTGAATCTCGATTACACGAACGAGAAGGAGTAATTAAAAATGATCAGATATAAATGTTTTCAACAGTTAAGGAGTGTATTCTCGACATGAAATTAAACCCACTTCCATTTCTCACAGCAGCCCTGTTTCTTGCCACTCTCCCTTGCTCTGCACAGGCGCAGTACACCAACTTCCATGTGAGCATAGATACTTCCGGGCTGCCTACCCTGCCCGCAGGCGACAGTTACAACCTCGACTTCGAGCTGAATGGAACCAACGGCAGCAGCGATCTTCTCAACACCTTCAATCTTGGAGGCGGAAGCGTAACAGGCTCTCCTGCCCTCACCAATGCCGTCAGAGGAAGCATAGGGGCAGGCAGCATCTCTATGGGGCAGACATCTTCCACCAACTTCATCAACCAGTATACCGATGGCTTCACGCCTGGCGGTGGACCTCTCTCCTTTAATGTCAGTCTATCTCCCGTAGTGGGAACCACTCCCGATAACTTTGTGTTCGGCCTGAATGACACCAATGGAGCCTTCATTAGCACCGGGCCAGCTGGGTATGAGCTTGCGACCCTTGACCTGAGCAAGAACAGTTTTGGAGCACCGGATTGGAATACCTACAGCTACTCTGGCACGAACGGCACAGTAACAACGATGGTCACTCCCTTTAGTCCTGGCATTTCCACTCCTGAAGCGGGGAGTGCTACAGGTTTAGGAATGATGGTTATGGCTGGGCTGATGGGATCAGGGATCCGCAGACGCAAGTGCACGAAATAACAGAAAAGGATAAGTGGAATGCAAAGCAAATCAACTCAATTCAAGAACATACTGGCACTGATGCTGTTTGGTCTGGTGTTCTCAACGGTCTCTCAGAGGGCGGAGGCACAGTATAATTTCTCTCTCCTACACAGCTTCAATAACACAGATGGCGCTTCTCCGCAAGACGTCGTAACTTTTGACAGCCAGGGGAACCTCTACGGAACGACCTCCAATGGAGGTGCCTATGATGCCGGCACAGTGTTCAAGATAGACAGTCAGGGGAATTTCTCCCTTCTGCACAGCTTCAACTATAATGACCCTACAGATGGCGCTTTTCCCCAAGCATCCGTAACGGTCGACAGCCAGGGGAACCTCTACGGAACTACTGAATTAGGAGGTGCTAACGATGTCGCAAATGGCGGGGATGGCACTGTCTGGAAAATGGACCCCAATGGACACCATTTCTCCCTCCTCCATAGCTTCAATTTCTCAGATGTCAATGAACCCTTTGCCTCCGTAACTCTGGACAGGCAGGGAAACCTCTACGGAACTACTGAATTAGGAGGCTCCTATGACCACGGCACCGTCTATAAGATAGATACTCAGGGCAATTTCTCCCTCCTCCATAGCTTCAACATTAACGACTCTTCAGACGGGAGTTATCCCTTAGCCTCTGTAACTCTGGACAGCCAGGGCAACCTCTACGGCACTACTTCAGGAGGAGGCGGCTACGGCTACGGCACGGTATTCAAGATGGACTCCAATGGAAATAATTTTATTCTCCTCCATAGCTTCACTTTTCCATATGGCGCGTATCCCCAAGCCTCCGTAACTCTGGACAGCCAGGGAAACCTCTACGGAACCACTTCACAAGGAAGCGGCTATGGCTACGGCACGGTATTCAAGATGGACACCAATGGAAACAATTTTATTCTCCTCCACAGTTTCAACATCTATAACCGTTCAGATGGCGCTACTCCCACTTCCTCCGTAACTCTGGACAGCCAGGGAAACCTCTACGGAACTACTGAATTAGGAGGCGCTAATGGCGGAGGTACCGTCTTCAAGATAGTCACACTGGGTAATTTCTCTCTCCTCCATAGCTTCAATTCCAGCATCAGAACAGATGGCTGGTATCCCTATGGAGTAGCGCTTGACAGCCAGGGCAACCTCTACGGAACTACTTTATATGGAGGCGCCTATGCCAACGGCAATAACTTCGGATACGGAACGGTGTTCGAGTTGGCCAATAACATCACTACTCCTACTGTAAGCTTCACCTACCATGGTTTTGTTCATCGTCCAGGTTCGCATACCATCTCCCAGCAGATCACCATCACCAATACCTCTGGCGCAGCGCTCACCGGCCCATTCAATCTGGTGGTTTCCGGCCTGCCATCGAATATTACCCTCATTCACGCTACAGGAGCCACTGCGTTCAACTATCCTGGCAGCCCCTACATCACACTAGGAAGCAGCAGTCTCGCACCAGGAGCAAGCATTACCGTTATCCTCAGCTTCAATGATCCTTCCCTGAGATATATCTCCTACACTCCAACGTTCCTAGTGGGGAACGGAACGCCATAACCTGCTTCAGAGAAGATATTCTAACTAACTGCCCTTCGCTTATGTATTTAGAGAAGGGCAGTTATATGGTTGTATAGACGACAAACCTTCCAACATCCCTTGCAGGGATCTCCAACGTTGTACTAAGTCAAAAGTTGTGTGCAATCCTTCATTTTGAGGATGTGATTCCGGCTTTTTCGCCGGCAAATGGGGCAGATGACTGGCAGATATATAATTCAAGGGTAACTTTGTAGGATGGGTGTGGTGAGGGCATTTACTCTGGGGGGTATCGGTACAATACCGAGAGAATTGGAAAGATTGAATAGGCATCCAGAAGCCCGCGGAATGAATTCCTCGGCAGGCGGGTGCTACCCACGGTAGCGTCCTGCGGACGCTACCGTGGCGCTTTGTATGTGGGATTTTTGGATAGATTACATAGTCGCCAGCAGCGTTAAACCTCTCCCCGCGCGTGCGACACGACTCTCCCCTCGCCGCGCGCTACGCTTGCTAAGGGAGGGTAAGAGGGCGGCTTGGTATAGTGTGCGGGTATTTATGAAAGCGGCACCAGTTGGCTCACTGTTCTGTCCCCTTCCATGACTGAGCGCCATCGAACGCCCCGAGGAGGGGAGATGGCGGAACGCCAGGGGGGTGGAGTCGCATTGCCAGAAGCCTGCTGAATGAATTTCTCGGCTAGGGGTGCTTCGCACCGACCGTCCTTCGGATGGTACAAAGCGCCCTGTTTGGGAAAGGGTGAGGATTTCTAGGGTTGGCTGTGTTAGCGGTAGAAGGACGTATACCGGCTTATAACGTGCTATCCCTGGTATGAAAGTATATCTGGCACTATAAGGTGTTCCTTTTTGGATGTGCTGTTGCATAGTTCACAGCTGGTGTGTGGTAAAGATCACTTCCATGGACCACTCTTCAAAGATACAATAGAGATGTTCATTCCTTTCATTGCTGCACGCAGGTTAAGGAATTTGCCGCGTGCAGAAGAATTTCATAAAAAGTCTCACAGCCTGCTGTACCGGAATACAGCAGGCTTTCGACTAGATATGTTAACTTTAACTTCAATGATAGTATATCACTCAATTTTGACGTGGGAACATCCTTATATTCGAATAAGTCAGCTGAATTCTCTGGTCGGGTTAATCCAGACAGAATAGTTTAGAAGATCGCGATTGCATGAAACCAAATTTAGGGTGGTGCGTCTAAATCATGCAATTAATCCGTTCAGGCCGAGGAGCCAAACATTGTCTCGTTCACCTTCAAACTCCCTTCTCACAGCTCTGTTATTTCTGTTGGTCCCAAATCTTTGCCTCGCTTCTGTCCACGAAATAAATGCC
>JAJZFJ010000113.1 GCA_021805395.1 bacterium | reverse complement strand
CTAACTATCACCTGTCTATCCTGGATGTGAGAAATGCCATTGATAACTATAATCAGAGCCGTCCTGGGGGTGTCATCACAAGTGAAAGTGAAGAGGCAATTGTGGAAGTTGGCAAATCACTCACGAGTGCAGAATCCATCGAGAACATCCCGGTTATGTCAACAAACAGCACACAATCTGAAGGTAATTCCACCCCCTTTCAGACGCTACCTAGAGTTGTAACTATTGGAGATGTGGCAAAGGTAATAGACTCTCACTGGGAAAGAACAAGTGCATATAACTTCCTGGATCATCCTGCAGGCAAGTCAGGGCTAATCATTCCTGCCATTGAAGTTTCTGTGGTGCAGGACCCGGCAGCCAGTTCCTATTCCCTCATGCCAAAGGTGAATGCAATTCTGAAGCAGCTTGAGCAGGAACATCCAGGCATTCATTTCCAGGCAGCTTATGACAATGCTCACTTTGTGAGTGTGCTTTTTAATAACGTTTGGGAGGAGCTTGGCACTGCAATCCTGCTAACTGGTATCGCAGTGTTTTTCTTTTTAGGTGAGTGGCGTTCAACTCTAATAGCCATCATCACGCTGCCCACTTCACTAGCAATTGCTGTGTTAATGCTTATACCGTTCCATCTCAGCTTTAACAGTGGAACCTTAATAGGGCTGTTACTGTGTATTGGGAGAATTGTGGACGATTCGATCATTGACATTCACTCCGTGGAACGACATCTCCGAATGGGCAAGACGCCGAAACAGGCTACTATTGACGGTATATCCGAAGTACGCCTTGCTGTTATTGCCTCCACCCTTATGCTTGTAATTGCATTACTACCGCTGTTGTTCTGTGGTGGGATCACCCAGCAGATGTTTGTTGAGTTAATCCTTCCATTTATTTTTGGACTGCTGGCATCCATGCTGGTTTCGTTCACATTAACAGCACTTCTTTGTGCCAGTCTTCTCCGCACCGATGCAGACAGAGAAAAAGAGAGAAGTCACAGAATTCTAAGATGGCTCTACCTACTCACTGATCCGTTTCAACGGTTTCTTCTCTGGCTGGAAAGCCGCTATCAAAAGCTGCTCAGGGGAATGTTGAAGGAACGCTTCTGGAACTTTGCACGCATTGGGGTAACCATTATCATTGGCTTCACATTTTATAACTTTATCGGTTCTGAAATGATGCCGCTCGCTGATACAGGACAGGCGTTTGGCTCATTGGAGATGAAGCCGGGGACTTCATTTCAACAGACTGAAACAGCAGTTCATCAGTTAGAACAGATAATGCTTCAAGATCCTGAACTAAAACGTGCCTCCATAGAAATCGGCAGTGAAAACATGTTTCAAACCTGGAATCCAGATCTGACAGGCTATCAGATGCCTCAGAATGATGGCGCGAGTATGCTGTTAACCTTTAACGATAAAAGTCAGCGTTCCAGCAATATATGGCAGCTTATGGATGCTATCCAGCATAAGGCTATGATGACGATACCAGGTTTAAGAAGATTGCAAATCAAAGAGATGGGCTCTGATGTTATGGCAGAAGCAGATGCTCCTGTCTATATCAATGTCTATGGTAAAAGTCTGCATGTTCTGAACCTGCTGGGTAAGCAGGTGCTTCAGATTGCAAAGCATACCTATGGACTTGTACAGCCATCGACATCATGGACACTGGGTGTGCCTGAGTACCATGTGCATGTGGATGCTGCACGAGCTGAGATGCTGGGTCTTACTCCCGCAGCTGTTGCAGAACAGGCTTACTATGCATTGAATGGTGGCTTAACCAACGAGTTTCTTCAGCTTCCAAATCAGCGGGAGGATACTATCCTCGTTCGCTATGCAGATCACGACAGAGATACCCCTCAGAATCTTGCTAACCTGCAGATCACAACGCCAGATGGAAGAACCATTCCACTAAAGAGTGTTGCATCCTTTACAATGGAACGTGCTCCTACTGCGATAGAGCACGACGGGTTGCGACGAGTGATTGGTATCTCAGGTTACTACCGAAAGTGGGGACCACCCTCAATGAATGTCTCCATGGATGTTATGATGAAAGCTATGGATCAACTGAATTTCCCACCGGGATATGGCATTGAGATGCGGGGGGATATGACACAAATGATGGACAGCTTCCGCCGTCTGCTGGATGGGCTTGTAGTCTCTTTTGTGCTTATGTACCTCGTACTAGCTGCCCAGTTTCGCGGGTTCCTTCAGCCTATCCAGATGCTGGCATCGCTGCCATTAGAGTTATCAGGTGTGTTCTTCGCACTATGGCTGGCACATCAGGCGTTCAGTACAGTCTCCATACTTGGCGTCATCGTACTCACAGGAATGGATATCACAACCGCCATACTGATGATAGACAGTATTATGCGTTCAAGGGATCGTGGGCTGCCTAGAGACGAGGCGGTTGTTGAGGCTGCGCCCGTGAGGCTTCGGCCGATACTTATGACCTCACTCATTACTATTATCGTAATGACCCCTGTTGCTCTATTCCCAAAAACTGGTCTGGATGCATACCAGCCCCTCGCGACAACCATACTGGGTGGGCTAATTGTAGGAACTACGTTATCTCTGTTCGATATCCCCATACTGCATACAGCAGTAGACGATGTAGTGGTATGGCTGAACAGGCATATTCTAAGACGGGAATACGTTTGGCGAGTGCCTGAAGAGGAGACAGAGTAGGGAACGACGGATTGCAGTTATTTAAGGCTTTCAGTTTTCGCTGTTATCATGCTTGTTGTCAAATAATTGAGGTTCAAATCTGTAATGCGGGATTTGTCAGTAGTACTTATAAAATGTGATCATTTCATAGGGAGAATAGGTTTATACCTTGGAGTGATACTCATTAGGGAGGCACTCATCAAAAACGATGCTAGATAGGCACTGGGAGTTATATGGTGTTGAAAACGGGGTTTTTACTAATTGATATTATATGGACGAAAACGATGTTGCAGTGCCATTTATATGGCCAGAGATAATAAATACACCTGGTTGAAACCATTTTGCATTGTTTTCGATAAAACAGTGGTTTCCACCCCCATTATGTCTAACTGCACCTGGCGTTTCATTATCAAAGTTAAAGCCATTCATGAGTATAGCACCAGCAAATTGCAGATATTTGGGAGCATCAGGTGTTATCAGGCCTATAATTCCTATGCGGGCATCTGGAATTGAGACAGTTGCAGAAGGATATTCAATGGTGCTCTCGTTTTTACCATTTTGTTGAAGCTTTCCTTGAGTTAGAAACAGATTATGATTTAACTGACAATTATATGCATATCCTGAACAGGCAATAGGCTGCATACATTTAGGTGAGATTGAAGGGCAAAATAGGACTTTATGCATATATGGCTATAACAACGAATACCATAGATATTTGTTCGAAACAGAAATAACTGGTTGAGGGGAGAACGATTGAGTTATCTCAGTTGAAAGCGTTCATCATAATTAGTAGTATAGAGTGTTAATGCAGCACCGATCTGTCTAATATTTGAAATACAGACTATCTGATTTGCCTGCTGGCGGGCATTGAGATAAACGGGTAGCAGTAATGAAATCAAAATTGAGATCAGTGCAATCATTATAAGCAGTTCGATTAATGTAAAACCTGTGTTTCGTTGCATATATAAAGGTACCAGAGGATTGCTCGTTTACATCTCAGCAATCCTCATTCATACTTTTAATGATTGGGAATTAGTCCCTGATTCATCAAAATCCCAAGTTGTTCTAGTAATACTCCTTCCTGACTTTTAGGCATTAGGTTCAAAATAGAATCCAGCCGAGTAGGATTTAAGGATCCTAACAATGTCTCCCTAGCTGAAGCTGAATGTACTTTCGATGATAGCGATTGAGCAAGTAGACAATCAGAGCTATTTTGAAAGTTTTCATCTAAGCAGAAGAAGTGATCGGATCACTGCATAATGAAATAGAAAAATGGTGAATTCTAAAGGGATTTGAGATCTTAATACCGACATTATGCAAGCTCGCATTGGGGTCAGATATCATCGAACATAAACCTTCATTCTGTTGTCCACCTTCTTTGACGTTCTTACTGATGAAGTTATAATGCCAGTTCCACCGGCT
This sequence comes from bacterium, assembly GCA_021805395.1. Taxonomy (GTDB): domain Bacteria; phylum Armatimonadota; class Chthonomonadetes; order Chthonomonadales; family Chthonomonadaceae; genus JAJZFJ01. Next base: position 2,378 of record JAJZFJ010000113.1, on the reverse strand, counting down.
AAGCTTAATTGAATTAACTTTGATTTTTAGTGAATTTGTCACGGAGTGCTATATTTGGTTGTGAGCACGGCTGATTTGAATGCCCGCTGTTGTATTATCAAATCCATTTTACGTTGAAGAAAATGCACAGGTATTACCTGAGGTACTCATTGTCTTAAGGTTCTATGGAGCTTTGTGCTATTATTAACGTTAAATCACTAGCATATTAGATGCATGATATGCCTATGGTTTATAGATTTGAAAGGAAGTACTCCCATAATGGTCAGTTCCGTAATTAGACGGCTGTCGATTTTAACAGTTGTCTGCATGATTTCCCTGGCGACTGCAGCGGTTGCCCGGCAAACCCAGCCTCGCAATATTGTTGTCAATATCAAGAAGCCAAGTGGACCGTTAGATCGGTTTTTTGATCTTTCAGTAGGTTCAGATTATCCAGGCACGCTTCTTCAGAAAGACAGTCAGAGCCAGCTGCAGTTAGTGACAGATGAGCTTGGCTTCAGATATGTACGGTTTCATGCAATCTTTCATGATATCCTTGGCACCGTACGCATTGTAGATGGTAAGACTGTTTACAACTGGTCTGGCATAGATGAGCTCTACGATGATCTTTTAGCAAGGCACATAAAGCCATTTGTTGAACTGGGCTTCACACCAAAAGCACTTGCGACTTCAAATAACAGTATTTTCTACTGGAATGGCAACACTTCCCATCCTGAAATGAAAGGATGGCACGATCTCATAGATGCCTTCATACATCATATTGAGAAGCATTATGGTAAGGCTGAGGTTCGATCCTGGTTTTTTGAAGTTTGGAACGAGCCGAACCTGTCAGGGTTCTGGCAGGGGGCAGATCAGCAGGCGTACTTTAAACTGTATGCGCTAACTGCTAAAACTATTAAATCTATTGATCCTAAGCTCAGGGTTGGCGGACCAGCCACAGCGGGTGCTGCATGGGTTCCGGAGTTTCTTGCATTTTGCAAACAGACCGGGTCTCCTGTCGACTTCGTGAGCACCCATACATATGGAGTACTCGGCGGCTTTCTGGATGAGAAAGGTCAGGGTGATACAAAGCTGGATCCTTCACCTAATTCAATTGTTGGGGATGTTCGCCGCGTACGAGCCCAAATAACAGCCTCACCTTATCCCCATCTTCCACTGTATATTACTGAATGGAGCACTAGTTACTCACCCCGAGACTCTATTCATGACTCGTATATAAGTGCACCCTATATCCTCACCAAGCTTAAGGCGTGTGAAGGATATGCACAGGGAATGAGCTACTGGACCTATTCTGACCTATTCGAGGAGCCAGGTCCTCCAACGGCACCTTTCCAGGGTGGCTTTGGACTGCTGAATCCTGAAGGTATACGAAAGCCAGCTTTCTTTGCTTACAAGTATCTACATGCTTTAAAAGGCCAAAATATCGCAACCACAGATTCGCAGGCAATACTTACTACATACGGTGGCAACTTCTCTGGAGTCCTATGGGATTTTGAACAGCCTGTGCAGAAGCTTACGAACAGGGACTTCTATACGAAGGTAATTCCCGATCATCCCGCTGCACCAGTGCATCTCAGTATCCACGGTCTGGTATCTGGTGCTATCTATCGACTCAGGGTGTACCGCACAGGATACAATGCAAACGATGCATATACTGCATATCTGGAAATGGGATCTCCTCAAACGTTGACTGCAGCGCAGGTTGCTCATCTGAACTACATCACTCGTGATGCCCCTGAGACAGACAGCATCATTCATTGTGGCTCAAACGGCATAGTGGACGTTACAGTACCAATGAGGAGTAATGATATCGTACTGGTGAAGCTTACACGTAGTTATCAGTAAATAAGAAACGCTAGCCGGGTAGATTCTAAATGCGTTCCATTTCCTTCCTGGTGCTGCTGAGGTAACGATGTTGATATCATTAGATGAAATCCCGGCTACTCTCCCCTTAGAATAGAGTTAAAAATCCGCAATTCTTGAGGGGAGTATCTTATAGAAAAGACTCTTTTTCTAACCCTTGAAAAAAAGATTCATGTTGCCCTTGACATACTGTATACAGGAGGCGTATATTAAGAAGGCCGAGACGGAAGGGGGTTAAAAAGACCCTGAAACGAAGCGGCAGCGAGCGCACTTCCACAGTGAAATGCACCGCTATCTGATCCTTGAGAGTCGTGTGTGACGTTTGATTACGTCAATTCTGTGAGAGCAGAAATATATACAAAGCAAGTAACGAGAGTCAGGTTTTTTAATAAAAAACACAATACACGAGCATCTTGATTGATGTTTGTGCGATTAAAAATCTATCAGAATTCTGATGGAGAGTTTGATCCTGGCTCAGGACGAACGCTTGCGGCGTGCCTAAGAAATGCAAGTCGAGC
>JAJZFJ010000166.1 GCA_021805395.1 bacterium | reverse complement strand
AAAATATACCTGCCCATGGAGAATATGCCGCTGGATGATATGGTGGAAGTTACTCGCGGAAAACTTCCCATGGGTACAGAAACCATACTGCTTGTTGAGGATGAACCGTTGGTGAGAGGATTGGCAGTGCAGATATTAAGAGCACAGGGCTTTAAAGTTATCGATGCTAAGGATGGTGAGGAAGCGCTTGAATTGTCACAGTCCTACCAGGGAGTAATACATCTGTGTGTAACAGATGTGGTTATGCCCAAAATGGGAGGGAAAGAACTTGCAGAGCAGCTGGTTATGATGAGACCTGAGATTAAAATCATGTTTGCATCAGGTTATACCGATGAGACTGTAATGCAGCATGGAGTTTTAGAGCGAGGGGTGGAGTTTCTTCAGAAACCATATACTCTCGCACTGCTCACTCGTCGAGTAAGAGAAGTGCTGGATAAAAATAGCCATCCTGAAAACTGAGACTGTGCATAGTAGTAGTGAATGTCAGTGTAACTTTAGTAATAGGAAATTAGTTCTATGCATTTTTTCGTGGCTCATTCTGGACGCAGTTTGAGATGAAACTCCGTGTATTAGTAGATTTCCACTGATCGTTCAAAATGTGATTCTTTAGTGTTTTTGCAATCAGGGACTCTTCCCCAACATATCACTTCATATCCCAAAAGTCACATTTTAATTTATGTGTATTGTCAAATATGGAGGAATTTGACTTCAATTTGGTGAATGATGGAGATAATTATTGAATGGTATGTATCCGAGTGCATAGGAGAACATTTTGACAGACTTAAATTTCGATCTCTTGAAAAGTTTATGTGAAACGCCAGGCATTCCCTCTCGTGAAGAGGCAATGCGGAAACTGGTGGCACAAGAGTTGAAGCCTCTTGTTGACTCCCTCGAAACGGATGCTATGGGTAATCTCATAGGGTTCCGCAAGGGATCATCAGATGGACCACGGGTAATGCTTGCTGCACACATGGATGAGATCGGATTTATAGTGAAGTACATCGATAACAAAGGATTTCTTCGTCTTCAGCCCGTTGGTGGATGGGATCCACGCAATCTTGTATCACAAAGAGTGTATGTCCACGGCTATAAGGGGGAAACTATTCAGGGCGTTCTAATGCCTGCAAACAAGCCGACGCATCTATTAACTCCTGAAGAGTCCGTAAAAGCTCCCACCATTGAAGGTTTATTCGTAGATTTGGGTTTACCACAGGAAAAAGTGAAGGCTCAGGTAGAGTTGGGCGATATGGTAACTATGAACCGTACCTGTGAGCGAATGGGTGACATGGTTGTGAGCAAAACCCTGGACGACAGGTTGATGGTGTTTGTGATGATTGAAGCACTCAAACTACTTAAAGGTAAATCACTGAAGTGTAATGTCATTGCTGTAGCAACCACACAGGAAGAAGTAGGCTTACGCGGTGCAACCCCTGCTGCATACGCTCTGCAGCCAGATATTGGAGTTGCACTGGATGTAACCATTGCAGCTGACTATGCTGGAGCCACAGAATCGGAACAGGTCACAACTTTGGGAGGAGGCGCTGCTATCAAGATAATGGACTCATCGCATATTTCTCATCCCAAATTGGTGAGACATTTTAGGGAAGTTGCTGAACGAAACAAGATTTCCCACCAGTTAGAGATATTACCGCGAGGTGGAACAGATGCGGGGGGTATCCAGCGAAGCAGAGCGGGTGTACCCAGCATAACTCTCTCGGTTCCAGTTAGATATGTTCACACAGTGAACGAGATGGCAAATGTTGCAGATATCAATGCTGCCATTCAGCTTCTGGCTGACTATCTGAAGGATGCACACTCAGGTTCCTATGGTTATCAGAATGAGCTTTAGTAGGACGACCAACCATTTTATTATGAGTGACCATGCATGCCTTATCTTTTGCCGCGCTGATCGAAGTGTTGAAGATAGGCGCTTTCAAAGCTTATCTCTTGCTGATAGTAAATTTCCGAAGTTGGTTTCGAGGAGATCTATACAAGGCTGAATTTACGTTCAGCCGTAAGAGCATGTACAGTTAGCAACTCCATAACGGTGCGGTATACGTAATACAATATGACATTACTAATAACATACAGCAGAGTTGGACTATCCTTAGGTGCATATTCCAAATTCTTAGAACATCGTCTACAGAGATACGTCTAAATCCTGTGAAATGATGATAATGTGAAATTTCGTATTGTATCGTATTTTCGCTTCTGGTATATGGTGCAGCCATTTATTCTTTTTAAGTGAATGCATCATATTAACAGAAGGAATGCGGTTTAGGAGATGACTGAACATGAATAGATTCGGTATCGTTTTTACTGGTCTTATGCTGTATTGTCTAAGCATTGGTACTATATCCACCGCATCGGTTTCAGTAAACAAACCCCTCTATAAGATTGAAGTGAAAGATGTTTTTGGAAAAGTGCATCATCCGCTAGCGTTAGATGGCAAGAAGGCATCCGTATTGATATTCATTCAACATGACTGTTCAATTTGCAACTATTATGTACCTACCATAAACAGGCTAGATAAAGAGTTTGCCCATAGAGGTGTTAAATTTTATGTTGTGTATGTGGAAAATGACATGAATCAGAAAGAGGCCATTCACCATACAAAAGCATATGGCTATCTTTGTCCTGCACTTTGGGATAAGGCTCATGTTCTGGTAAACTTAACGCATGCTAAAATAACACCAGACGTTGTTGTCTATACAGCTGGGGATAAACTTAGTTATAGAGGCAGAATAGATAATCTGTTTGCTGGAATTGGTGTTCAGCGCCCTAAAGCAACGAAGCACGACCTCCAGTCTGCATTAGAGGAGATAGTTAGCGGAAAAAAAATCGTCCATCCAATTACACTGGCAGTCGGGTGTTATATGCCGGGAGTGACCTCCTAACATACCCTGCTGAATGAAATGAGGGGAATTTCTTGTGAAAAAGACTGCGTTTGCTGGAGTTATTTCAACTGTACTATTAGCGGTGTTTTCCCTCTCGGGGGGAAGATCGGCTACACCTGCTGCACCAACTTATGGCAAGGATATCGCTCCCATAATCGATAGCCAGTGCGTAGTTTGTCATCATCCTGGGCAGGTTGCTCCCTTTTCACTCACCAGCTACAAAGATGCACAGCAGCATGCAGGAACTATGCTGTCTGTAGTGAAGAGTGGATATATGCCACCATGGCATGCAGATGATCCTGGGCTGTTTTGCAATGAGCGCAAGCTGACACCTTCTCAGATTAATACTATACAGCGATGGGTAGAAGCTGGCGCACCAGAAGGAAATCCTAAAGACATTCCCAAGCCACCCCAGTATCATTCAGACTGGCTTATAGGCAAACCAGACGCAATCTTTACACCATCTCAACCATATGATCTTGGAGCGAGCGGGAATGATGTGTATCGCTGCTTTGTGATTCCTACCCACTATGCCACCGACCGCTGGGTGAAAGAGATAGAAATTAGACCAGGTAACCTTCATGTAGTACATCACCTGATCATCTATCTGGATAAGGATGGAGAGGCACTCAAGCTTCAGGCTGCCACACACGATGGCAAACCAGGCTACATCCACTTCGGTGGCCCAGGCTTTCCTGCCGTAGGCACACTGGGCGGCTGGGCTCCGGGCTCAATGCCAATGGTAATGCCGAAGGGCGTGGGAATGCTGCTGCCGAAAGGGACAGACATAGTATTACAGATCCACTATCATCGAGACGGAAAGCCTGAACAGGATCTCACACGAGTTGGTATAAAATTTTGCCACACTCCTCCAAAACAGAAAATGCGAACAGCTATGCTCATTCACTACAATCTCAATATCCCTCCAGGCGATAAAGACTATGTGGTGCATAGCAAGTTTACTATTCCAGCCAATATTCACATCTTTAGTGTGTTTCCTCATATGCACCTTTTGGGACACACTATGAATGTAACTGCAACGTATCCTGATGGAAAACAGACTACACTCATAGATGTACCAAACTGGGATTTTAACTGGCAGGGTTTCTACACGTACAAGAAGGCTGTTGCCATTCCAGCAGGCACTGTGCTTCATCTTACTGCGAGTTACGACAACTCTAGTGATAATCCACGCAATCCCAACAATCCGCCTAAAATGGTGCACTGGGGTGAGCAGACTACGGATGAAATGTGTGTGTTCTTTATGTTGTACACAGTAGATAATCAGGATCTTCAGCATCAGGTAACTGCAACTAACTGAGAATACTCTGCTTGATAAGTTATTACAAAAATGAGACTGTCCATACTAACTGGACAGTCTCTTTTTTGGACAATAGTGTAATCCGTGTGGTTGCTATATTTATTGCTTATCCACAACTGATATAGGGACTCTGGAACTTGCGTTATACGGCTCAAGTAGCATTTCTTTGGTATACAGATTGTCTGCTCTGGAAAAAGATGCCAACTCAAAATCTTTACGCAGCACAATCGCACCTGTAGGGCAGGCATCCTGGCAGTATCCGCAGAATATGCAGCGCAGCATGTTTATCTCATATTTGGCTGCATACCGTTCACCTGGTGATACTCTGTTTTCGTCTGAATTCTCTGCAGCTTCCACCAGAATACAGCGGGCAGGGCAGGCACCAGCACAGAGACTGCAGCCAATACACTTTTCCAGTCCGTTATCATAACGGGTGAGAACATGTCTCCATCGGGTACGAGGGAACTGTTCTCTACGCTCTTCGGGATACTGGATAGTATTTGTAGGTTTCAGTTTTAACTGCTGTTCGAGATAGTGCTTAAAAGTGATCGAGAACCCGGTGGCCAAAGCTTTCACACTTCCAGCCGTATCTTCTGCTTTGCCCTTGCCCTGGGTGATACGTGTGAGAAAATCCTTCACAGCAGGATTGTTCATTAATGGATGACTGATTTGTGAATGGTTGTTCGTTGGTTCGTCGTCTCTCATAGTTATTTTGCACCTGGCATTGTTTCTGCGTCTGGTCTGCGGAAGAGGGGGCTAAGTTCAATAATTTTACCGGATCCTTCAGCTTTAATTTTCTCCTGAAGTTTCAATACAGCATAGATGAGTGCATCTGGGCTGGGTGGGCATCCTGGTACATAGACATCCACTGGCACTACCTGATCTACTCCCTGAACAACTGCATAGTTGTTGTATGTCCCCCCTGTGCTAGCACATGCTCTCATGCTAGTTACCCAATTGGGGTTTGACATCTTACCGTAACTTAGCCTCAGAACCCGCCCCATCTTGGTGGTTAACCTGCCTGCAACTATCATTACATCTGCCTGGCGAGGAGTTGCACGGAACACCTCTGCTCCAAAACGGCTGATATCGAAGCGGCTGCCAGCGGAGGCCATCATCTCAATAGCACAACACGCAAGACCAAATGTGAGCGGCCACAAGCTGTTTCGCCTAGCCCATCCTACCAGATCATCCATGCGCGCCAGTACAAAAGGGGTACCACCTGGACCAAAATTGGGGGTTGGAGTTGCCGAATCGTGTAGTGAAATCTCTTCAATTCGTGTTGCCATTTTGCGGGCTCCTGTCTATAAACCACATCTTCTAATACTCTGTTACGTTTTGCACAATCTATTTTACCGTACTAAGTCTTAATATAGATAGTTTCTCTGGATATGATTGGCATTTTTCTGCAAACAAAATATCACCTTTCTTTATTCCTCTGCTATCTATTTCGATTGGTAACTAAGATCAGAAAGAAGAGAGATATGTGTAGTGAACTTTCCTCACCATTATTCGGATAAATCAGTGGTTAGATGGATTATTGATTACCCAAATCATAGGTATTTAGACACAGGGGTGACAAGCGGTCACATATGGACGCAAGGATTGTTCAAATCCGTACAGAGAAGCAGTAGTAAATATGTGAGATATGCGGTAGCATATTATCATTAGGTTGTAGATATGCTTAGCATGCATTATTTCGTGCTACCAATTGCATAAGGTCATAGCACCATATCAAGAATTCTGAATCTATTCACGATGGAACAATCGATGATTTTTCAGGATTCTTTATGGTGATGACTATTGCTTTAACCTGAACGAATTAGAAAGTAAACTCAAGGAGATTCAATGTGGCACATAATGTGACCCTTATTCGTGGAGATGGTACCGGCCCGGAGCTTGTTGAGGCTGCACGACGGGTGCTGGATGCAACAGGGGCATCCTTCAAATGGGATATTCAGGAGGCTGGCATTGATATCATGGAAACAGCTGGAACTCCACTTCCACCTGCAGTGCTGGATTCCATTCGAAAAAACAAGGTTGCGCTGAAGGGACCTATCACTACCCCTATAGGAACAGGGTTCCGATCGGTAAATGTTGCGCTTCGTAAGGAACTGGATCTGTATGCCTGCATCAGACCATGTAAATACTACCCAGGAATCCGTTCGAAATATCAGGATGTCGATCTTGTTGTTGTTCGAGAAAACACTGAGGATCTATACGCAGGTGTTGAGTATGATCAGTTTACTCCTGAAGCTAAACAGATCATTGAAATGGCGGGAGCAGGTAAAATTCGTGAAGATGCAGCAATCTCCATAAAGCCAATTTCAGCAACTGGTTCCAGAAGGATCATAACTGAAGCGTTCAGATATGCCAGAGAAAACGGCAGGAAGAGTGTAGCAGCTGTTGCAAAAGCCAACATAATGAAGTACACCGATGGCCTCTTCTTCAGAATGGGACAGGAAGTTGCAAAAGAATATCCTGATATATCGTATCAGGAGGTATTGGTAGACAATATGTGCATGCAGCTGGTTCAGAAGCCAGAGCTCTATGATGTAATAGTTATGCCGAATCTCTATGGAGATATACTATCTGACTTGTGTGCGGGGCTTGTTGGTGGCTTAGGTGTTGCCCCAGGTGCGAATATTGGCGATGAAATTGCATTATTCGAGCCAACCCATGGATCTGCACCAAAATACAAGGGTCAAAATAAGGTAAATCCAACAGCATTGATCCTTTCTGGAATGCTGATGCTTCGATACCTAAAGGAGACAGAGGCGGCAGACCGTTTGGAAAAAGCTGTAGCAGCAGTCATTGCCGAGGGCAAGGATGTGACTTACGATATGAAGCCCGACCGCACTGACCCAACTGCAGTAGGAACTTCGGAAATGGCCGATGCCATTATTCGTAAAATGAAATAGAGCTATCAGCCCCCGTGCAGAGGTCATCTGATACGGGGGCACTTTTATTTTAGTCCGATAACTGAGGTTATTATAGAGAGGATGTTTTTGATGCGCAAGAAGGTTACGATAGTTGGAGCGGGTCAGACTGGTGCTACACTGGCCCACTGGCTTGCTGAGCGGGGAGATGTGGATATCGTTATGTACGATATTGTTGAGGGTATGCCTCAGGGAAAAGCACTGGATCTTCTCGAAGCTATGCCCATTATTGGCTCCGATGCCAAGATCTGTGGTACCAATGGCTGGGAAGAGACCGCTGGAAGCGATATAGTGGTTATTACCAGTGGGCTGCCGCGCAAACCAGGTATGAGCAGAGATGATCTGTTAAAGGTGAACTCTGGGATTGTGGCGAGCTGTACGAAGAGTGTCTGTGCCCTTTCACCCAATGCTATCCTCATACTCTTAAGCAATCCGTTGGACGCTATGTGTCACGTTGCACTTCAAGAGAGTGGATTTCCCTCATCTCGTGTATTCGGACAGGCCGGAATTCTGGATAGTGCACGCTTCAGGGCATTTCTTGCCATGGAGACAGGCGCGAGTGTAAACGAGATAAATGCCTATGTGCTGGGTGGCCATGGCGATGATATGGTGCCATTGCTAGGCAGTACCAATGTTGGTGGGGTTCCAATCACTAAACTGATAGCCCCCGATCGTCTTGCTTCCATTGTAGAACGAACCCGAAAGGGTGGTGGAGAGATTGTTGGACTTCTAAAAACAGGTTCTGCATTCTATGCTCCTTCTGCTGCACTTGCTCAGATGGTAGATGCCGTTATTAATGACCGAAAGCGTATTCTACCCTGCGCAGTGCATACCGGCAGCGATGGAGCAGGCTATGGAATTCCCAACCTGTATATGGGTCTACCAGCTCGGATTGGTGCTGCGGGTGTGGAAGAGATTCTCACAATGGATCTCACAACAGATGAGAAGGCAGCACTTCAGAAATCTGCAGGTTCAGTTCAGGAACTGGTTGATGCACTGAAGAACCTGGACCCTCCTATGCTGCATTAGTCATTAAATTCAGGAGCTGGAGGCAACTCTGGCTCCTGAACTCTTATTGCATTAATCATTACTAAAAATCTACATATGTAGTATTCGTGTATTCCAACTGCATTTGTCATGAATATGTATTTATGTTTTTGGAAACCAGTCGTATCAACACATCAGAACAATAGCTAAGATATTGGCATGCCAATAATTCAGGAGAAAAGAATGACCACTTCATTGCCTCAGCAAACACTCGGAGTATCAGGAGTTCATGTTTCACGAATTGCACTCGGATGTATGGGCTTAGCAGGTACCTGGGATCGCAATGCAGTAGGACCAGAAAATATACGAAAAGCAGTTGCGTCATTTGAAGCTGCTCTTGAAGCTGGCATCAATTTCTTCGACCATGCGGATATCTACGGCGATACAGCCTGTGAATCAGTGTTTAAAGAGTGTCTGAAGGCAGTGCCGGGAAGCAGGGATAAGATATTTATTGCTACCAAAGTAGGTATCAGACGCGGATATTATGAACACGATCCTAACTATATTCGAGAATCCATTGAAGGGTCCCTGAAACGAATGGGTATTGAGAAAGTGGATCTCTATCAGATTCATAGGCCAGATCCTCTCTCTCATCCTTCAGCAACAGCCGAAGTTTTGGATGAATTAGTAGAAAGAGGGTTGGTGGGAATGATAGGAGTCTCAAATTACCACCCACATCAGACTCTAGCTCTCCAGCGCTTTATGCGTGTGCCCATTATTTCCAATCAGATTGAGATCTCACTATTACACTTGCGGAGTATTTATGAAGGAGCAGAAGGAAATGGTGGAAATGGAGTTCTGGATCAGTGTATGGAACTAGGTATCACACCTCTGGCTTACAGTCCAGTGGGCAGAGGATGGTTGTCGGGAAAACGTGAAGTCCCCGAAGATCACAGTCAGAAATTGATCATAGAGGGGGTTTTGAAAGTCATGCATGATTTATCACCTCTGTACAATAATGCAACTCCATCGCAGCTTGCCATTGCATGGCTTCTGAAGCATCCAGCGGGAATTGTTCCCTTGGTGGGATCAAACACTACATCACATATTCAAGAGGCAGCCAATGCTGCAAACATCAATCTCTCACGTACAGACTGGTACAAGTTATGGGTCGCTGGTCGCGGCAGTTCAGTACCATAGATAAAGTGGGTCAGTCCTGTAATGCATGCTGCCGTGTACATGAATGTTGAATGGTTCCAGCTATTCTTATGAAATAGTCATGTTCTGATCTCATATTGAATTCATTATTCATTTCAGTGAACAGTTTCATATTTCAACTCTGAACATGAAGGTTAAAGACTTGAGTGACAGCATTCATATTTCTTGCCATAGGCAATTGAAAATATTCTTATTGATGGGTACAAATTCACTATGACAAGAGATGACCATCGTGTTAAACTGTTAATTGAGATCTTCTTCTGGGAATTCATTCGTTCCATGCTGCCTGGAATGCTTCAGTTCCTTGAATATGGATCTCCTGTCGAGTTTTTAGATAAAGAGATCCTTTCAGATATAACCTCAGGAGCCCGTCACGAAATAGATCTGCTTGTAAAACTGAAGATCAAAGGTTTAGACTCATTCTTTCTCATACATATTGAGAACCAGGCAACCTACCAGAAAGGGTTCGCTTTCAGAATGTTTCTGTATGTAACCAAGCTGGTTGCAAAATACAGCATGCCAGTGTATCCCATAGCCCTCCTCTCTTATGACAGCCCTAAACAGGAGGCACCATTGGGGTATAATATCGAATTTCCCGACTTGTCTGTGATACAATTTAAGTATAAGACCATTCAACTGAATAGTCTGTCTTGGCGAGACTATCTGGACAATGTGAATCCAGTCACCATCGCTCTCATGACCAAGATGAATGTAGCGAAGAAAGATCGTCCTAAACTTAGAGCATTGTGTATAAAACTTTTAGTTAATCTAAAGTTAAACCCTGAACATGGTAACATCGTAGCTAGCTGTATTGAAGCAAATTTGAAATTGAATGCGGAAGAGATGAAGAAGTATGAATATGAGATAAGCATACTTCCCAAAGAGGAGCAGGAGGAGATTATGGAATTCACATCCAGCTGGTGGCAGGCAGGTAAACGGGAAGGTATACAGGAAGGTAAACAGCAGGGACTGGAACAAGGACTGGAAAAGGGTACCAGAGAACTGTTACTGGGTCTGTTAGAATACCGTTTTGGAAGCCTTTCACAAGCGGACCGCAAGCGGATTGAGAAATTGACTCTAGAAGCTTTAAATGCGCTTGGTAAGCAGCTCTTTGAGATGCAGTCAATTAAAGATGTCTCAAAGTGGTTGAAAGAGTATAGCCAATAGTTAACACAGTGAAATAATGTTTTGATAACCAGTAACCTTACACCTGTTCTTGCATCTAGATTAGATAAGATTGGTTTGTGAATGGCGTTCTGATACAAATTAATTCTGACCGCGGCCATGTTGATTAGGTTTTTTCTATTATTGTAGCATTACAAAATAAAATGACTAATAGATATTGACCCTGTTTGAGATTTCAAAATAGGAATTTAGAAACCTTCATAACTACAATGATTATTGTTGTCTGTCATAGTTACCCCGTGTAATTATCAGAACATCATCAATAACCGTCAGCATTTTCCTACCATGTTGCACCTGGTATTAGGAATGAAACCTAAATGCTGGTATGCGTTCAATACTGCTTACTTATTAAAATGGACTACTTCCAATCCCTTCAACTGCAGACTCACACTTGTGTCCTTTGTATTCACTCCTATCATCAGGGCAGAGACATGGTGTGCATGAAATCCACGATCAGGGTCTGGTGGACTAAAGCCTCCGATACTTAGCTCTTGAAAGGATACAATTGCTTCCCGCCACTCGCTGGATGCTGGCAGGTTGCCTGCTGTGTAGTAAATTGATCCATTAGATTTTGCGATCATCACTCTAACCTGGGTGTTAGTATCCGATGTAGAGGTTCTATACCAGAATTCCAGTGCATTGAATGTACTAAAATTGGCTGGCGGATTGAAGTGAGCTACAGGGTATGCCCAGCTATCACCAGGTCTATCAAACTGGGTAGAAAACATGACGGTTTTTGGCGAAATTTCTGAGATGGACATAATGCCGTTTGGGGAGACATTCTTTCTCCAGCTGCTCGCATTTGCCAATTTTAGTGCTTTCTCTTTGGTTGGACTTATTCGATAGATGTCTGGTTCTATACGAAGACATATGGGTGAACTCATGGCATCTGAATTTCCAGTTTCAGTGACATATCCTTTAAGCATAGCTATTTTCATTTTGGTATGGGTACTCGTTATTAACTTCCCTAATAGAGTCACCAATCCCATAGGAGGAATATTAACGCTACTCTTTTGAAGTGTGAGATGCCAGATGCGTGGCAGGGAAAGATGAATTACACCATTGAATTTTCTGTTCGAGAAGTTGTAAATCTGCAATTGGAAGGTTGTTGTTCTATGTTGCAGCATGTAATCGAATCCTGAGCGGTTAATAGTATTGTCTGGCATGGTTAAGCGCAAAACGATTTTAGCAAGTGCAGGTGGCTTAATCATTGTGTTGCTTTTCGGATACACCAGTTTTGGAGGTGTAACCGAAGCTCTAAGCATCTTGAGCGGTACAGTGACAAAAAGTGGTGATTCACCAAGGGCGGTAGGGTTTGGCACAGACGACCCAACACAGTTATAGTATTTCGCCGCAGAAAATAAGGAACTATTCAACGAGACAGGAGTATTCGACCCGCTGCTCCATATTACTATTATTCCTTTCGTTGCATTCTGAAAAGTTTCTGTAATGATACTGCTCGGCAGCCCCAATCTTAACCGACCCAAATATTTGGCTCTGCCAAGAAAATGTGTTGATGCTGCCAGAGCTGAATAACCTGGCAGCGGCATTAGTAGCTTTGTTAGAGTGCCAAATTCCACCCCATTCTCTAAATAGTATGGAAATACAAAATAGAAATGCTTGTTCGTACCTGTTGCGAGTGACATTGCGTAGGCTTTAGGGATAAACTCTGCCTGCTCTCTCTGTTCTTTCTCATTCAATCCGCCATCACTCTCTGGTAAACTAATTCCTGCCTCTGTTACCCAAACAGGCTTATTGCGAATGTTGAAGCCGTTCAGTAACTCAAAATGGCCATTTGCCCTTGTAGAAAAATCCATGGGATCCGCATAAACATGATAGTTATAAATATCGAAATATGACTGTGTATCGTTCTGGTAAAGGTTAGTTTCATACTCACTCGCTGGATTTGCGAAAGATACTTGTGCAATACGAATTTGTCTATCTCCAGCTTTGAAACCAAGATAACATGCCTTCAGGAAAGCGGCGTAGGCATCAGCATTATCTACTGAAAAGCCACCATCCGCCTCATTCCATACCTCCCAGGCTTCTATCTTGCCTTTAAAGTGGACTGCCAGAGTTTTACAGAACTGATAAGCATCTCTCAGATCATCAGGAAACCTGTTGGTAGCATGGTCCGCTCTTGCCCAGGTTGGTATGCTATGGAATATGTCATCAATAAGTAGACCGGCTTTTACTTCTGAATTAATGCAGGCATCATAGGATCCCCAATGGTAAACACCTCGTTCCGGCTCAACAGCAGCCCATAGCAGTCGTTCTCTCACCCAGCCAAATCCGGCTTTGCTTAGTAATCTGGCGGCGGATGTGTATTCATCAGGTTTTACCAGCCAACAGTCTGCAGCATCTACAGCAATAGGACCATCACGTTTATGTTGGACTGGATATACAACCGAAATTGGCTCCGACACAGAATCATTCCCTTGCGAAGCATGTAAAGTATAGTAACCTGTGGTCAGAAAACCTATAGAGATTTGTTTGTATGCCGCACCTTTTTGCAATGTGTGTCCATTATAAGCAATAACGGCATATCTAACAGGTAATGTAGAACTACTTTTAATACGGAAGATAACTGATTCACCCAGGCAAAACACATTAGAAGCAGTATCTGATTGAAGAGTGAATGAAGAAGGGGAAACCTGTAGTATAAGGGATAGAATGATGTGTAGCAACATGTAATACGCCTGTTATTCAGTAATAAACCCTGCAACAGTAGGGATATTACGACTTAATCTGCATAAAACAGAAATTTAACCACCTGTTTACGAAAAACAGGTGATCACAACTTAAAACATCTGATACTCATCGAGATATTAGACAGGCAATGATGTGGGGCTTCAGCTTAATGATGCCGGTTTTTATTAATAGAAATGACGTGAACTCATGCCTGTCTGATTCTCCTCAACGGTTTCATGAGAGTATGACGTCCTTCTTTTGCCTGTCAGCATTTCAATAGTGATTCATTGTCTCACATAACCGTGCTATCACAGCGGAAGCTCTACAGAATGTGCTCATGTTCATGTTCTCCACCGTGCCCGTGGGGATGTGAGTGTACAACGGCACCATGCCGATGAATGTGCTCATGAATGAGATTCACATCCACCAGGAGTTTATGATTGTCCTTCAGCTGGGATGTGGGTATATCTGCTGCAAGCGTGTGATCTTCGCGGAATATGAGAGCTCTGTCCGCAATCTGGGTTACAGTCTCCATGTCATGAGTTGCTACTATCAAGGTTTTACCTGCGTTATGCAGCTTATCGAGAAGCTGAAGAAGCCAGTTTTGGGCGCGCGGATCCAGTGCAGCAGTAGGTTCATCCATTAGAAGCACTTCGGGATTACATGCAAGTACACAAGCAAGGGCTACACGCTTCTTCTCCCCTCCAGAAAGCTGAAACGGTGCTCTTTGCAGCATGTGCTCAATACTTGTGAGTGCGCTTACATCCCGCACACGCTGCATAGTCTCTTCATGGGATAGTCCCATGTGTAGCGGACCAAATGCAATCTCTTCCTCTACGGTGGAAGAGAAGAGCTGCGCATCGGAATTCTGGAAAATGAAGCCCACCTGGCGTCTAAATGTGAAGGCAGTATGCTCGTTATCGAGTTCTTTAGAGTTAATTGGAAGGCCAAATGCTTCTACAACTCCTGATGTAGCAAACTGCAGGCCTCCTAATATTTTTAGTAGTGTGGACTTACCGCACCCATTAGCCCCCATCAGAGCAACCCTCTCTCCAGGAGCTATAGTGAGCGAGATGTTTTTTATTGCTGGACAATTCACTTCATATTCAAAACTTACATTACGAAGCTGAAAAACTGATTTGACTTCTGTAGGACATATATTATTTGAGCTAAGCACTGCCATGAAATCCTCCAATAGTTAGTATGGCAAATGAGATAACAAGAGCACCTATCAGCCATACCGTATCTCTACTCTGCCAGCGTGGACGATTCAGTGAATGTGTCTCACCACGATATCCACGTGCCATCATCGCACCATACACTTCATCCGAAAATGCCAGCGTTCTTCTGAACAAGGAACCAATTGAATTAGAAACAAAAGCTCTGGATGCGCTATCACTCACTTTCCCAATGGTTCTGCTTCTACGTGCTACATACATCTCATCTGCAAGTTGAAGGAGTAGTGCCACGTATCTGTAAGTCATTGAGAGCAGTGCAATGAATATCTTTGGTGCGTTTAGTACTCTGAGACCGTGTAAAAGTTGATTCCATTTAGTTGTTAACGTGAGAAGAGCTGCAAGAGATACCGTAACACCAACTCTGAGTGTGAGCAATAGTGTAATCGCCAATCCTTCACGGGTGATTGCAACATACGGAGAATGCCAAACTACCAGAAGTGTTGTTCCTGGTGTGGCAAAGCTGAATGCAGCAGGAAGGGCAATAATAAACACCAGAAGCGGGGCAGACAGCCAAACACGTTTTACAAAGCTGCCAAGCTGTATTCCAGACATTCTTGCAGCTAACAGCACACACAAATAGAGTACCAGAAGAGGGACGAACCGGCTACATAAACCTGCTGCTCCCATAAGGAGCAGCAGACCAACTACCTTCGCGCGTGGGTCGAATGCCTGCAGGAATCCTTTCTTCGAAGCTGTTCGTTCACAACGCAATGCTGTAGCCATGGCATTTGTTAAACTACCAAGGGTACGCTGAAGAAATGGGTTGGATGAGCCTTTCGATGGAGATACAACTGGATTAGTTTGGAACATCCACTGAGGCAGATCACTCTTCTCTCCTTCTTCACGAGTAATTCCGGCAACAGCTTCAGGAGCGGTTTCAATCTCTTTTTTCAGCATCAGCTTTCCAACGAAGTATGTTACACAACTGATTACTGAGATGCCTATTACTGCAGCCAGTAGATAACCCGGCACATTTGCGCCTTTGTCTGGTTGCACATAGCCATCCAGGATTTTAGGAGCATGGTAAGTAATCTTTTGCAGATGCATCATCCCCGCTGGTATGTATGCCTGCCCCGTAGTTTTTTGCATAATCGCTTTAACGCCGCTGGCATTCCACTCGCCGAACGCATCACCCTGGGCGAGCAGTCCGAGGGGAGAAAGTGCCGCTAAAGCCAGTAGGCCGATCAGCAGCATTTCCCTTCGTCTGGCACTTCTGCCATGTTTGTCCTGTTCACATCCATAGAGTGCATAGTTGGTTGACTGCATATACTTCACCACAGCTGCAGTTGCAATTGCTTCCAATGGTCCGGCAAAAGTGAGATGCGCTCCCAGCATGGCTGGGATAGTGATGTTGCATCCAAAGGGAAAATAAAGAGCATGACCAGAAGCTGTATGGAATAGCGATGGCTGTATACCAAGGAGTAAACCAACAATAGATGCCGCAGCATTGATACCCACATATGAGCCAATTGCTGCAGCTGCCATACGCCTGGGGGACAGACTGGATGATTTTCCTGCTGCCAGTCTGTAGACTGTGTATCCTACCATCGGAAGCACAAATCCCATCGTGAAGCAGTTGGCACCAAAAGAAAGTATGCCGCCATCACCAAAAAACAGACACTGTATAGCCAGTGCAGTTGAAACCCCAATCACAGCCGCCCATGGTCCTAGAAGTATTGCCAGAAGCGTTCCACCCACAGGGTGTGCAGTTGTACCTCCGGGTGCTGGAACGTTGAACATCATAATAGTAAAACAGAAGGCAGAACCGAGAGCAAGAAGGGGTAATTGACGCTGTGCTAGCTGCTTTCGCACCTGGCGTGCTGCAATGAACCATACGGGCGCCATGATGGTACCCATTACAAGATCTGTTGAAGGACTTAGAACCCCATCTGGTATATGCATTCATTAAACCTGACATTAGAAGATATAGTTGTTACGTCTAACGGGGGATTATCATCTCAAATACAAAATGGGGTTAAGAGACTTTTGAGGTTACAAATGCACGAAAATCTACTTTGATTAACCGAAATAATACTGGTATTTTGCAAATCTATTTAGTTAATATTAATTAAAGTCTGTGGTATTCTTCAGTACAACACCGAGTGTCTTTATTTTGTTTACAAACTCCGCACATTCAGATTCAAAACCAGGTATTCCGCTAGTAGCATCCAGTAATAAAGTAATATTAGTGTTTTGAATAAATTGTTTATGTTTTAAAATATCCTGAACTGTAAGTTTCAGACAGTGAGATAGAGCTTCTCCTGCGATAACCAGTGAATCCGCATTAAGGAAATCCAGAACATAGTCTTCCGATGTTGCTGTGAACGGATTCCTTACTGTTTCTTCTGATGAATAGTCAATTTCAGGACCGAGAGCACTGTAGTGTTCGGTGTATGGATTACTACCTTTAATCAGGTATTTTACATTCCTGCGTTTAGTTCGCTCCCAATCTGTGATGGCGGAATAGAGAGGGCTGAATACTGCATGGTTCGTGGAACCAATGATACAGTGATATGGCCAAATACAGAGCACGAATTTACCCAGTTGCTCCAAAGTGTTGACATAGTATTCAGACCACTCCTGATCTTCAGGACGACTGGTTGTCCACACTTTGGCTTTGACGTCTTGAGCACGAATGAGAGTGAAAGGATTGGGGTTTAACCCTGTTTTGTCAACCCACCAGCAAGGATGGAATATCTGCATCTGCTGATGGGTATCGAGAGAAATTGTGATCTCGTCAGGTGGATTCTTGCGAATAAACCCAGCAAGACGCACCATGTCTGCGTCTGCACCGGGTACATAGAGTGAGCCAGTGTGCGGATTGCAGAAATCTTCCTGTGGGTCTATGATGAGGAGATGCAAAACTATTCCTCACTCCAGTGAACTTTAGTGTCTCCATTCAACGATTGAATATAATTGAGCTGTCCATCGTGGTAACACATATGGACAGCACCGAATTCAGCCATGGAAAAACGTGTAGTCTCAAAGCCAAACGGACTCATCTTGTCTTCAAGCGTGTCTGTATCCAAACCGAGAATTACTTTCTTCAACAGATCAGTCTGTTCGTTTAAGTAGGCAACAGCTGTTTCAGGGGTATCTTTACCTGTTTGAGATGCCCTTATCTCTTCAAGAGTAGGTAAGCCATCCTTTGAATTTGCTACATGATATGCAACAATCCCATTCACCATCGCACTCTCAGCCAGGATATCAACAGCAGTCCTGCCTCCAGGTGCCGGGCTAGTAATCTGTTGTTCAGGCGTGAGGCAGCTGAAATCTTTCTGGAGAAGATGTCGCCACTTTTCTGTGATTGTGATTAGCTGCTGTATTGGATCGAATGTGGGCATAAGAGAATTCCTCTGGAAGGTTTATTACGAGTATATCTAAAAAAGGCCGACCTCTGGTTGAGGTCGGCGATGGTGCATATGCACCCAACTCATGAAGGGTGATCTTCGCTCGGAGAGTGAGCGTAGTAGAATATTACACCATCGCTATTAAGGTTATATTAAGAAGAGATTAAAGTTATGTTAAGAGTTTTAATCCTTTGCCCAGAACATGGCCCCAGGTTTCTCCTGAACTACCGCAATTTTGAGGGTAGCAAGTGCTTTGTTTAATCCTTCTCTGGTAGACATCATGCCATCTTCATGCTCTATTGAGAGCGTGAAGTCATAACCAACCATGCGAAGTGTAGTTACGAAATCGTTCCACCACTCCTGACTGTGTCCATAACCAACGGATCTAAAGACCCAGCTTCTTTCAGAAATCGCTCCATAACTCTTTACATCCAGATTACCATTGATTCCCGAATTGATGGGGTCTATTCGGGTGTCTTTTGCATGCACATGGAATATTGCCCCTAACGGCCCAAGATACCTCACCGCTGCGAGTGGATCTATGCCCTGCCACCAGAAGTGAGAGGGATCGAAGTTACATCCAATCTGTTCGCCAGCAGCTTCACGCAGCTTAATAACCGTTTCAGGATTATAGACAATGAAACCGGGATGGGCTTCAATTGCAAATTTTACATTGTGCTGCTTTAAAAATGTATTCTGTTCTTTCCAGTAAGGAATTGCAACTTCATTCCACTGATAGTTCAGAATATCCCGGAATTCATCTGGCCACGCACAGGTTACCCAGTTGGGATCAGATGCGCCTTTTGAACCTGCAGGAGAGCCGCTGAATCCATTTACAACGCCAACATCCATCTTTTCTGCAAGCAGAACCGCATTGTGAAATGCCATATGATGATCTTCTGCAACTGATTTTACGGGATGGAGTGGATTGCCATGTACGGAGATGGCTGAAAGCTGCAGATTTCTGCTCTCCAGTGCATGCTTGAGTTTTTTTCTGGCAGATTCATCTTCTAGAAGGGTTTTTATACCTCCCATATCATCCAGATGCCGGTTCCCCGGATACGCGCCGCCACCAAGTTCCACTGTCTGAATGCCAACATCGGCGATGTAATCCAGCGATTCTTCTATGCTTCTATCATGGAAAAGCGCCGTAAAGATACCAATTTTCATTACAAATACTCCTGAAGGGCATTCTTTGCCCCATCGCTAGATATGTTTAGTTGTGAACATGTACCTTAAACGTAACTGTACCCAAAACTGCATTGGTATAAGGATCTGAGGCAGTGATAGTAACAACATACTCGCCATCTTTGTAGTAGGCGTGGCGTTGCACCCGTCCATCTCCTTCATCCTGAATACCGTCAGAAGCGTCCCAGTCCCAGCTGAGTTTTAATGGACGGTTGCCCGCCGTAACATCGGCGCGATACGTTACCATCTGACCCTTTGCCACCACTCTTTCGTCCATAGTGGAGCTGCTGAGTGGTGAACTGTCTATCACAACACTCAATTTGCCGAGGAGTAGAATTGCAGGACCATTTCCAAATACTCTTATCTCTTTCACTGTCGCATCGCTGGCAGTTAATCCAGTGAGAGCAGGCACAGGGATAGACAGCTTTTGCCAGCCATTATCATCTATCGCATACTTGAATGGGAGCAGGAATTCCACTGAGGTGCCTGAAGTAGTGATTAACTGTACTCGCAGGTCCTTCAGAGGTCTGGCTGCACTGTTCTGACCTCTATTCCCACCAGGCCCGCCAAATCCTCCTGGCCCACCAGGCCCGCCAAATCCGCTAGGACCCCCTGGTCCACCAAAGCCACCGGGTCGGCCGAATCCACCAGGTCCGCCTGGGCCACCAAAGCCACCCGGTGCTCCCGGGCCACCGGGACCACCAAAACCGCCAGGTCCCCCGAATCCGCCGGGTCCCCCAAAGCCTCTGCCCCGTCCGCCAAAGCCTCCCATGCTAGCGTTTCTTGCAAACATGGGCTCCTGGACCGTTAACTGTAGATATGCATCGGATGTTGTAAGATACGGAGCCAGGTTAGCAGGGGTTTTGAGTTGAATGGATGCACCCTGATAGTACCCCTGGGTGTTGATCTTGATCGATTCACTCCCCGTGTACGATGAGTTGGTATCTTTCGTGGCAGTTCCACTACCCCAGTCGCCTAAAATGAACTGGCCAGCAGATATTCCGAAGCCAGTAAATATGTCGAATCCCGAAGGGGACTGAGCATGACTACTCACCTGTGCGGTGAGAGCAAAGGCAGTTGCGAGAGTTGCGAGGCATGTGTTACGACGGAATCGAAAGCTCATGTGCTGATCTCCTGGTTATATAGCATCTCTAAATTGGTATGCTCGTGTATCTGAAGTCTCTGAATTGCTACTGCTTTACCGCTGTTATCATCGGTATAGATGAGAACGGCAGATAACATAGCGGGTCCGTCTGCAACCTCCACTCGGGAAGGTAAGCCTGTAAGAAAGCGACGTAAGGCAATTTTAGGTTCAACACCAATTATGGAGTTGAATGGGCCAGTCATACCTACATCGGATAGAAGTGCGGTTCCTGCCGGCAGTATGCGTTCATCAGCTGTCTGAACATGTGTATGTGTTCCAACAACTGCACTGCAGCGACCATCGAGATAATACCCCATAGCCTGTTTTTCCGAGGTAGCTTCTGCATGAAAGTCCACAAGAATATTTTTGCAGTGACCAGACAAGACTGCAAGCTGCCTGTCCGCAGATTTGAAAGGGCAGTCTATGTCCTGCATAAACAGTCTTCCCTGCAGCGAGATAACGCCTAGCATTCCGGTTGCAAGCTGCACTTCGGTAACGCCTCGGCCTGGTGCCCCTTCAGGATAGTTTGCTGGACGAATGATACGTGGATCATCATCCAGCATATTATATATCTCAGGCTTGTTCCAGGTGTGATTACCCAGTGTTATAATATCTGCGACTTCTCCCAGCAGCTCTTTTGCAATTTCAGAGGTAATCCCAAGCCCCCCTGCAGCATTTTCTCCGTTGACCACTACTGCGTCTAAACGGAAATGCTCCCGCATTCGTGGTATCTTTTCCAATGCAATGACACGTCCGGGTTTTCCGAATATGTCTCCAACCATCAGAAGTCTCATTGTGTATTACTTTGCATAGTCAACAGAACGAGATTCACGAATGACAGTGATTTTGATTTGTCCGGGATATTCCATCTCTTTTTCTATTCTTCGAGATATCTCTCTTGCAAGCTGCGATGCTTTTAAGTCATCCACCATATCAGGCTTTACAAGCACTCTGATCTCCCTGCCAGCCTGTACAGCGAATGTTTTCTCCACACCGGGGAAACTGTCTCCAATCTCTTCCAGTTTTCGCACACGCTTCACATAGCTTTCCAGAGCATCTCTTCGTGCCCCAGGACGTGAAGCAGAGATCTGATCCGCGCAAATCACAATCATGGCTTCAATTGTTTTTGGTTCCACATCATAGTGGTGAGATTCTGCTGCATGGACCACCGCTTCATTTTCATGGTATCTCCGCATGAGCTCACCTGTGATTAGGGCGTGAGGACCTTCCATCTCATGGTCAGTCGCTTTGCCAATGTCATGCAGAAGCCCTGCGCGGCGGGCAATCCATACCTCGGCACCCAGTTCAGCAGCAAGCAAGCCACAGAGATGCGAAACCTCAATCGAGTGATTTAGTACATTTTGTCCATATGACGTTCTATATTTCAAGCGTCCCAGGATCATCACTAACTCAGGTGCAATTCCTGCCAGTCCAGTCTCTTGAATTGCTGTTTCACCAGCTTCCCGTATTCGGTTCTCCACCTCTTCTTCAGCACTTTGATAGATCTCTTCTATTCGGCCAGGATGAATCCTTCCGTCAATAATGAGGTTGGTAAGGGCAATACGGGCTTTTTCCCTGCGCACAGAATCGAAACAGGACAGGACCACAGCCTCCGGCGTATCGTCTATCACAAGGTCAACTCCGGTGATTGTTTCAAATGTGCGAATATTGCGTCCTTCCCTTCCGATTAACCGCCCTTTCATCTCTTCATTTGGTATGGCGACTACAGACACGGTTGTCTCGGATGTCTGCTGAACGCTGCATCGCTGAATTGCAGCCACCACCAGATTTCTCGCTTTTCGTTCAGCATCCCTTCTTGCACTATCTTCGATTTCCCGACTGATACGAATTGCGTCCTGCTGGCTCTCATCCTCTACAAGTTTGAGGTACTGGGCTTTAGCTTCCTCCAGACTGATGCCAGTTATGTTCTCAAGCTGTTCTTTTCTTAGACATAGGAGTTTCTCAGCCTTGTGAATTGCCAGATTCACCTGTGACTCGGCAATCGAGAGGTTCTCCTCCCGCTTTTCAAGGTTCTCAATTCTTCTGTCAAGACTCTGTTCACGTAGTTCCAGACGCTGTTCCTGTCGCTGATGGTCAGACCGTATGTCACGGAACTCATTTTCGAGCTCCTCACGGTAAGCAGCCATTCTTTTCTCCGCATCAAGCTCTGCCTGTTTGACGCTGGCTGCTATCTGTAACTCAGCCTGGGCTCGCAGAGCATCCATCTCATTTTTACGTGACTCTTGTTCTCTTGCTAACCTTTCCTCGTCTCTTAAGGTGAATTTTCTTGCAATAAAGTAGTTAGACACCGCCATTGAAGCTACAAGTAGAATCAAAATTTCGATGCCATCAATTAGGACACGCGAAAGCAATTTTTCTCTTCTCCAGAAATCTTCTGGCTTTTTACAAACTTGATTGGTAAGGTGCAGACTTTAAGATGCACACATATGTTCTAAGCGGTTTGATGAGCTATTATCCGGAATCCGTGCTCAGTTGTTACCTAGTATTCTACTGAAATTGGATCAGCATATATACTATAGAAAGTTTGCCAGATATATTAATGGCATGGTATCAGCATGCCTGAGTATTCACTATACTATATTGTATCCCATTACGTCTTCAGTAGTGCCATTGCATCCCTTACAATTGTGTAAGGAAAGCCTCTTCTTGTCAAAAAACTGGCACATCTGCGCAATTCTGCCAATTTTGCAGGTCCATCAAGCTGCTGCATCTGTTCTCGTGTCCATTTTTTAGACATTACAGTCACAGCTCTGGCAAGCTCTTCTTCAGGTTTAACCAGCGAGAGAGCAACCTCTACATCCTCAGCTGAAAGTCCATGCTGAAGCATCTCTTTTTCCAGTCTTTGGCTCCCATACAACTTTCGGTCAGCACGGTCCTCAACCCATCTTTTAGCCATTGCACTGTCATTAATCAGGCCATTTGCTTCCAGTTCGTCTATTACCAATTCGATTACCGCTGTTTCAATATCTGCTTTTTCTAGTCTGGATATCAGATCGCTTTTGCTGCGGGTAGTATAGTTCAAGGCACGCATAGCAATATTGCGTGCCTTGTTCACAGTAGTTGTATCCACTGAACTAGTCCTCGTCAACCTCAGCAACTTCCAGAATTGGAGTTGTTGCACACTGCTGACGAATTTTAAGCTCAATCTCGTCCATCAATTTGTCGTTATCAGAAAGGAAGGTACGAGCATTCTCTCTTCCCTGCCCGAGACGGATATCCCCATAAGAGAAGTATGCCCCGCTTTTCCCAATAATATTAAGATCTACTCCCAAATCGAGGATGGATCCTGCTCGGCTTATTCCCTTGCCAAAAAGGATGTCGAACTCGGCAACCTTAAATGGAGCGGCTACTTTGTTTTTTACAATTTTAACTTTTACACGCGCACCAACTGCATCCGTGCCGCTTTTAACGGTTTCACTTCTTCTCACTTCCATTCGAACAGAGGCATAGTATTTCAGTGCAAGTCCTCCTGAAGTAGTTTCAGGATTTCCAAACATAACGCCAATTTTCTGTCTAATCTGATTGATGAAGATGCATGCGGTATTGGTTCGGTTAATGGTACCAGTGAGCTTACGAAGTGCTTGCGACATCAGTCTGGCGTGAACTCCCACATGAGAATCTCCCATATCCCCTTCCAGTTCGGATTTGGGAACAAGAGCGGCTACCGAGTCCAGCACAACAATATCCACTGCACTTGAGCGAATGAGCGCATCCATAATGTCCAGCGCCTCTTCGCCTGTGGTTGGCTGAGAGATGTAAAGGTTTTCTACGTCTACACCAAGGTTTTTAGCATACTCAGGATCAATAGAATGCTCTACATCGACGTATGCACAGATTCCACCAGCCTTCTGCGCCTGCGCCACACACTGCAGTGCAATAGTGGTCTTACCAGAGGATTCCGTTCCATAAATCTCGGTGATTCTGCCCCGAGGGATACCGCCAACGCCCAGAGCAATGTCTAAAGAGATGGATCCTGTAGAGATAGAGTCTACATTTAATCTGGCAGACTGACCAAGACGGATAATGCTTCCCTTGCCAAACTGCTTTTCGATGCCGGCGATTGTGGAGTCCAGAGCTTTGCTCTTACGGGGGTCAATTTTGACGGAGGTGTCTTCAGCGGTCACGATGAGGTTCCTTTCCTTACGTCAGCAGGCAGCACATGGCTGCTCTGTCTGTTGCTGGCAGGGTTTGAATGTGTCCGCAGTGGGATGCGGTAATCCTGCGAGCAAATATCCAGTAGGACGCAGCGGCACCGACAGATCCCTTAAATGGGTAATCTCTAACTTATTGGAAGTTAGTTTTCATTCGGTGCGGGTGGCCTCTGGCGTGTTCCTCCCACATCCAGTATTCTATCACAAAATGAGATATTTGTCTACATCAATTTATTTTATTAGGTTTACAGATTCTTGTCTTCTCTTGCCGGCATTTGGCATCTGTGAACCATCCTGCAAAAAGAAATGCAACCTGCATTATGAAAACCAGCTAAAGCCGTTTTGGTAAGCGGATTGATGTTCCAGGCATCGTCGTTTAAGATAGTGGGTTGCGAATGAACAGTTTTAAGCTACAATCATCAAGTATCTATAATTGGAGTGTGCAGGAGTGCATCATGAATCAGAATATCGTATATTCCTCTGAAAACTCAACAGAAACCCATTCAGAACAAATCTGCTATGTGGTGAGCTATGATCATGGTGGTCTGGTACTATGGGGTTATGGCCACTTCATTCAGCACTTCAGAGAGATGCTGGGTTGGCTTGACAGGCATCCTGAACTGAAAATGGGTTTAGATAACGAAGCATGGATGTACGAGTGGCTTGCGTACAACCAGCCAGTGGTGTTGAGGGAACTGAAAGATGCTCTCATTAAGTACAAAGGGCGGTTAGGTCTCTCGAGCTGTACGTACGGACAGCCTCTCGCCGCGTTTCTGCTCGAAGAGAGCAATATTCGTCAGATACAGTACGGAATAGAAACAACGAAACAGTTTCTTGGTTATCAGATCGAGTTCTATTCATTTTCAGAGCATGCGGCCTTTGCCCAACTGCCTCAAATCGCAGTGGGATTTGGGCTCAAAGGTGCACTCATGCGTACGCATTACCTGATGTATGGCATCTGTCCTGGATACGATCTGCCAGCTGCATGGTGGAAATCGCCTGATGGATCCAGAATCGCATGTGTTCCCACCTACATCAATCAAGAAAGACAGGTTCCAAACCACACTGCGCATCCACCCGGGCCATTCGGATTGACCACGGAGGATACCTGGATCCTCACACGATATCCTAGTGCCATCTCTCCTCATCCCCTGGAAACGTTCGTTAAGAGATTTCATCATATCAACCCTCTTGTAGCCACCAGATTGGACGACAGCGGTCTCAAACGTGAAGAACTGGTCTATGAACTGGCAGACAATCCGACGTTTCAGTGGGCGACAATAGAGGATGTATTCGGTGCAATGCCTGAGCCCAACCAAACTATTCAGCCCACATCTGAGGATTTTAGAACACGTATGCCATGGGGATATCGAGGCAACTTCCTTTTCGACTTAGCCAGACGTGCAGAAATTATGGTTTTAACTGCAGAGAGAATGCCTACTAAATCTGACAAGAGTCATGACTATTTCAGAGGCACAACTAACCTGGCCTGGAAAAACCTCCTTGTAGCCCAGCACCACGATGTTCAGATAGTGGCTCGTTCTGGAACTATGGGGCATGAATTTCTGACGCTGTCTATCCACAACTCATCAATGCTTATAAGAGTTTTATTGCAGTCCAAGTTGGATCGTTCTGGATATGATGGTTGCTTCGCTGCATTCAACCCACTTCCATGGCAAAGAACTGAGATGAGTGCAAAATCACCTGATGGCACATTGATCCCTGGGCCAATAACATCAGCTTCCCTTGGTTATGATAATTTTATTAGTAAGCCTGAAGAACAGGTTGAGGAGGAATTACATTTTGAAACTGACTTTTATAAAGTGCAGCTATGCCAATCTGGCGGGGTTGCCTCACTCCAATACAAAGATGGTACGGAAGTCTTCAATTCCGGACATGTCTCCATAAAGCTTGCAGGTGTAATTGATGGTGTTGCCAGCGTATCACAGGCCATCACAGTGCGTCTGGTAAGAAGTACAGCAGGTTTCATCCTGTACGAACAGGGGAAAATCGCAAGTATACCGTACTCCCTCACGGTGCATTTTCCTCAGCATGGAGAACGTCTGGATGTGCAGTTTTCAGCTCGGTTTGATGGTGAGTCCATTGGTGCTCCTACCACTGAAAAGCGTGATAGCCGCTCCTGTTTTCAGCATGAGCAGAAACTCCGCATTCAGTTCTACCCGAATGTAAACAGGAACGTATGT
>JAJZFJ010000161.1 GCA_021805395.1 bacterium | reverse complement strand
ACACTATTTTGAGGAAAATGCAAAGAGAATGAACTATCCCCAACATCTGGCTGCAGGGCGCATGATTGGCAGCGGACCGATAGAAGCGGCATGTAAATCTGTGGTAGGTGCACGGCTTAAACAAACAGGAATGCGTTGGTCTAATGTGGGAGCGGACGCAATTCTTGCGGTGAGAACAACATTACTCAATAGAGAAACCGAGAGCTTGAGACTATGCGCAAAAGCAGCGTAATCAGGATGGAACGTGAGGTTACCTACTTTATCGAGTCACACCCATAGACCAGAAGCGGGAATTCAAATCCGAGCGACGTGGTATACTTATAAGAAGTGTTTAATAAATTTAAGATCATAGGGATCTGGTTTTCCAGCCCTAGAGGACACCACCAGCTATGGTTGCACTACCAGGGTTTCTCAACAAGCTTTTTGATAGTAATGCTCGCGATATAGCGCGTTACCA
This sequence comes from bacterium, assembly GCA_021805395.1. Taxonomy (GTDB): domain Bacteria; phylum Armatimonadota; class Chthonomonadetes; order Chthonomonadales; family Chthonomonadaceae; genus JAJZFJ01. Next base: position 6,093 of record JAJZFJ010000161.1, on the reverse strand, counting down.
AACCATAGTTTCTAAAATAAATGCCTTAGAAACTCCTTTTAGCAAGCTCTCCGATGAACAGCTGCGGGAGAAAACAGAGGAGTTACGAACTCGTATTCAGGAAGAGTATCACTCTAAACGAAAGGCGGCTGAAGCTGACTGGGATCACCTTACCGATGCTCAAATTAGAGAAAGAGATCGGCGAATCTACGATCCTATACTGGATGCAGCACTTCCTGAGGCTTTTGCCCTTGTACGTGAATCCTCCAAGCGTACCCTTGGAATGCGGCACTACGATGTGCAGATGATAGGTGGTATGGTGCTGCATGATGGTCGCATTGCTGAAATGCGTACTGGTGAAGGTAAAACCCTTGTTGCAACCAGCCCACTATACCTCAATGCACTCCTCGGCAAAGGTGCACATCTCGTTACAGCCAACGACTATCTATCACGTAGAGATGCAATCTGGAACGGACCGATCTATCACCTGCTGGGGCTGTCTGTAGGCATCATTCAGGGACAGTCAGCAGAAACTGGTGATGAAAACGGCTCGTTCATCTACGATCCGGATTACGACGATCCAGATCCTCGCTTCACATATGCACGACCTTGCACAAGAGCTGAGGCATATCAATGCGATATCACTTATGGTACAAACAATGAATATGGTTTTGACTACCTCAGGGATAACATGGAGTTCAGCAGCGAGGAACTCCGTCAGCGCGATCTCCATTTTGCGATTGTAGACGAAGTTGATTCCATTTTGATTGACGAGGCTCGAACTCCTCTCATCATCTCTGGCATGGTCCAGCAGCCAACGGATATGTATGAGAAAATTGATCGGTATGTGAGCCGCATGAAGCGTGGTGTTGACGATCCGAAAAAAGATAAAGATAACCCGGATGCAGACAAACATAAACCAGATATTCACTATGTGGTGGATGAAAAACAGAAGTCAGCAACCATAACAGATGCAGGTGTGAAATTCCTTGAGAAAGAGATGGGAATAGAAAACCTCTCTGATAATCATGATGTTATGCACTACCTGCAGGCTGCAATGAAAGCGCACGGAAGCTTTAAAAAAGATATTGACTATGTGGTGAAAACGACTAATCCCGAAGAGGGACCGGAGATCATCATAGTAGATGAAAACACTGGTCGTCTCATGTTCGGCCGAAGATATTCGGATGGACTACACCAGGCAATAGAAGCAAAAGAGAAAGTAAAAGTTAAGAGTGAGAGCCAAACTCTGGCAACAATCACCTTCCAGAACTACTTCAGACTCTACTCCAAGCTTGCTGGAATGACAGGAACTGCAAAGACCGAAGAGGAAGAGTTTAGAAAAATATATGCCCTGGATGTAGTTCAGGTCCCAACTAACAGGCCAATCCAGAGAATCGATCACCCGGATATAATTTACAAAAACCTCGAACATAAACTAAGAGGCATAACAGGTGAAATTCTGAGAGTGCACTGCAAACAGCAGCCAATTCTGGTGGGTACTCGCTCCATTGACATGAGTGAGCGTGTGAGTCAAAGACTTGCACCAGCACCTCTGGCTGCACTCTGCATGATTGAGATAGCCAGAGAACAGCTGGAATCTTCCAAGGTTGTGACAGGTGAAGAGAAGCAGCAGTTTACTAATCTTCTGAATGGTGCACTCATGAATGGGATGCAGCTTCGCACCCCTATTTCCCGCATTAAACCGCTGCTCCAGAAGCTCGGTATGAGTGACAACCCGCTGGATGCTGATAATCTGAAAGCGATTAAGCGAATCTTTGAAGTGAACGATGCCGATTCAGAGAGGCTCGTTGAGTGCCTGAAACATGGAATTGGGCATAACGTCCTCAACGCCAAATTTCACGAAAAAGAGGCTATCATCATTTCCGAAGCCGGACGAATCGGCGCGGTTACCATTGCCACCAACATGGCGGGTAGAGGCGTCGATATCCTGCTGGGAGGCAAGCGAACCGATCAGCAGCTGCCACCTGTAGATGGCAACCTCGCCTCACTGGAACGCGCTGCTGCTGCTGCTGAGGCAATGGAACTGACAGGGGAGCAGGTGGATGAGAGCGAACTGCTCGGACACCGCCGCTTTGGTAATGCCAGCGTACTTGATGCTGTCACAAGCGGAGGCGCTCTTACAGACGAGGAGCACAAACGCGCTGCGAAACAGGTTTGCGAGCTTGGCGGTCTTTACATACTTGGTACAGAGCGGCACGAAAGCCGCCGTATCGATAACCAGTTACGAGGGCGAGCCGGCAGGCAGGGCGACCCTGGCGAGAGTCGCTTCTTCGTCTCAATGGAAGACGAGTTGTGGCGCCTCTTTGGAGACCGTGCCAATCACCCACTGTTGCGCACATGGGATGAGCACATTGCCATGGATAACAAAATCCTGTCAGGCATGATTCAGCGCGCACAGAAGAAGGTGGAAGAGTACTACTTCGAGTCTCGCAAAAATGTACTCAACTACGACGATGTAATGAACAGACAGCGAGAGTTGATCTACAGAGAGCGAAGGCGAATTCTCGAGGGGATAGACCTCAGGGATACAGTTGAACACTATATTCGCGAGAACATCAACTCGGCAGTTGATGCCTACTGTGCACCAAACGTAGCAAGCACCGAATGGGACATTCCTACTCTGTACAATGAACTGAACGATTTCTTTATGCTCTATCCTGCAATTACAGAAAATGAACTATACGAGAAGACTCCGGAAGACATGAAAGAGTATCTAACAAACCATGTCCTTCGCGTGTATGAGGAGAGAGAGAAAGAATTCGATTCAATAAATCCAGGCGAAACAAGAAAAATGGAACGCTGGATGGCGTTACAGGCAATTAATAATCGCTGGATGCAGCATCTTGCAAACATGGATCATTTACGTGAAGGCATTGGCTTGCGCGGTTACGAACAGAAAGATCCATTGCTAATCTACCAAAGCGAGGCATTCGACGAGTTTGAGCGGATGCAGCAGGCTGTTCAGGATGACATTGTAAGAAATCTGTTCCGAATCCAGCTTGTGTCAGAACCTATGCCAAATCTGCCAGGAATGACACCTCAAGCTCCACCTAATGTTGCAATTCCAATTCCGCTGCCAGTAAACCTGCCAAGAGTGATAAACATGGAAGAAAACGGCATGCAGATTGGACCCAAAGCCCGGAAAGATGGCGCGCCACCGGATTGGAAAGGTGGAAGAAACGATCCATGCTGGTGTGGCAGTGGGCAAAAATTTAAAAAATGCCACGGTAAATAGCATCCCCGGGAAGAGCAGATTTCATGGCCTGCTCTTCCTTTATTCTTGGATTCCATTCATTTAACTTTCACATATAAAATGACGTTGTAGTTTTCATATTCTTCTTTTCCTTTCTCCTTCCATTCAGTTTAAACATTTCAAGATTCATATTCAACATTAAACTCCTAAATCTTTTTCATGAATTTGCCGAATTAAATAACATTAGTACTTTAATATCGATATCAAGATGGTCTGGAGAATATATCATGCATTGCTTTCTAGAGTCCCCCTTTTCATGTCTACCTGATTACATGCACAGTAATCCATATTGGAATCAGACGCTTAATTTTGGTAATGAAGGCTGGCTGTGGGAAATGGAGATGATTAATGAATTAGGAGCGAATTTCCCAGCTATCTCAGATGAGATTATGATGAAGTTGTTAGCCATTCAGGATAGGGAAAGAGTGCTGGATATTGGTGGTGGTGACAACTGTTTTTCTCGGGCTGATGTAATTACGGATGCGTTTCCATACATGAATGCACATCGCAGCGGACGCAGTATGGCAGCCACGACTGGTAATGGAAAAGAGTTTGTGCAGTGTTTTGCTGAAGATCTGCCTTTCGAGGATAACAGCTTTGACGTTGCCTATTCCCGTGCAGTGTTTGAACATACAATAGATCCTGCTGCTGCATGCAGAGAGATGATGCGTGTTGCCCGTCGGGGATATATCGAGACCCCAGCTCCTTTGTGTGAATATCTTGGTGGCCATCCCACCCATCGCTGGATTGTATGGGTGGAAAAATTTCCAAATCAACAACCCACTCTTGTATTCCGTCGTAAACCGTTTTGCTGCGCTCCGTTCTCCTACCTGTTAAGAGGAAACTGGTTTGCAGATAAAGATTTTCAGTTTAAATGGGAATGGAAATACAGAAACATAATTGCCACTCAGTTTGCCTGGGAGGGTTCATTCCAATTCAGAGTGGAAGATAGCAGCAGCTATCATGGTATCGACTATGATGATCCACATCAGTCAGCAGTTGCTCACCTGGATGCAGCCATCTGCTCGATGCAGTATGGAGATGTACCGGATATGATTAACCTTCCCGATATTGAAACTACACTATCACAGCAGCCAGATTGGGCTTTGGCACACAACACAAAAGGCTGCATACTATGGGGAGCAAGGCGCCGCCGTGAAGCACATGAGTTCTTTGGCACTGCGAATAAACTCGAACCGGATAATCCCATCTATCTTCACAATTTCATGCTCCAAACGTCTCCATCCAACACTGCAGATTGTGTGCTGCAGGTTATGCCAGAAACCATGGTGGATATTCATTTTAGCGAACTCGAAAGGTGTTGTGTTACACTACCTGAAATTGAGCAGGGACTTGATCTACTCTTGTCTGGAGTACACAAAACCGGCGGCTCGCCAAAGATGCAGGAGATACGCCGAAGATTGGCAGTGTTGCAGGACAGTATTGGATCTGAAAGCTTGCTTCATGCCACCAAAGTAAACAGTGTAGCGTAACCAGGAGTTTTGACCAGATAATTACACGTCGACATCCTACACTTTTTCTGATGTCTACCCTGTTAGCTGAAATAGAAAAACTACAAACGACATTATCCACTCTAGCAAATGTAGATTCTTCATCTAATTAAAAAGAACTAAAAGAATTAATCACCAATTGAAATTGCGATAATTTCATATGATATATTACATTTTGTATATACATATATGCTATAGTTCTATATTATATAATTGCCAGATTGCATTATTTTATCTATTAACTCTTCAAAATGGTCATTATTTAACGTTACTTTAACGATAGCTCAGTATAATACTCGTAAGCTGACTTAACTGGAGATGAATTTCTTTAATTTTGGGATGCTTAAACTTCTAACACCTTGCTTGCTGTTTAGCATGATGTTTCCAAAGTTCTCGTGATGTGGGATCAAACACAATAACCCCACACATAGGAGGAATGAACTTATGAAACGTGTATCTGGTAAGTGGATGCTTGGTATCTCTACAATAGTGATCATGATGTTGCAGTCATCGGGGGCTAAAGCTCAGGGAGCTTTGTGGAATCTTTCTCTCTCCAACCCGATCCAGACTGTGAATAGTGGCACTAGCGGCACTGTTGTGTACAATGGTGAGATCTCGAATCTGGATGCTTCTAATACTCTCAATCTTATGGGAGATAGCTTTTCCACGGTTAAGTGGGACAGTTCGCTCAGCATCACGGAAGACCCAGCCTTCACAAACTTTCTCAATAATACAGGCTTCCTGTCTCCTGGCACCAACTATACTGGTGCTATTTTCGATGTGGGCTACACAAACCTTACCCCTCCCACACAACTGAATAGCCCATACACCGGCTCTGTGGATATCACGACAGACGGAATACCTACAGATCTGACTTCCAACTTTAGTTTAGCAGTTCTTGGTTCTCCCGCAGTTCCTGAAACTAGGAGTGGTTTAGCTCTCTTCACACTGCTCATGATAAGCATGTCTCCCTCTCTGTTCAACAAAAACAGAGCGCAAAAGTATCTGTAGATATAAACCCTGCCAGATCCAATGTGCTTGATACGCTGATGAACAATGATGTTCTGGGTTCAACAGGTGAAATTGAAATTTGGGCTGGCCTGATAAGAGGATAGCTATCCTCACACGAAAACTAAGTGAGAAAATCATGATACGATTGTTAAAGTTTGACTGTTCAATACTGCTAAAAAGTAGAGCATTCAATGCCTTCCTGATAACCATGTGTTTTGTAGCTCCTACGACACGAGTTTGGGCATCTGGCGTAGCAGCGGGGGGAAGCGTCTCTGGCACTATATACGACACCGACTATCTTAAGGCACAATTAGG
>JAJZFJ010000310.1 GCA_021805395.1 bacterium | reverse complement strand
ATTTGGTTATCCCGCGGTGTTTGCTTAACAGCAAAGCAGACGTTTTATGAGGTGTTCACTTTCGACCGGAATCGGTGTTCATTTTCAAACGGAATCGGTGTTCACTTTCGAACGGAATATGCAAACCTCCTTCCTTGCATTACATCAGTTTGCATCCTCTGGATTAACCGAAGTATTTTCACGTTCCCATTCCGGTGTCCAGAGATCTGTTGGCATGGCTGGGTCTGCGTCAGGGGCAAAGTCTGCTTCCTCAGTTCCAGCTTTTACTCCTAGTGCATGTTTAATATCTGGTATAACCCGTTGCAATAATTTTGTCTCTTTGAAAATATCTCTGCATCGCAATCTAACCGCTCGCTCAAGGTTTTCTGGTAACTCCTTGGCAATCTGAAATGCAAGTGGAATTGAAATTTCAGCCTTGTATAGATCTGCCACATCATACACAAAAGAAAGTTGTTTACCGGTATGGATAAACCCGATTGCCGGGCTATACCCTGTAGCTAAAATGGCAGCATGACAAAGTCCATACAGGCAGGAATTTGCACAGGAGAGTGCCCGGTTTACAGGATCAGCCATCGCCCAGTTGTTCCTGTCATACGTTCTGCCAGTCCATTCGATACCTGTCTGCTTGCTCATTAAGGCATAGGTTTCTCTAACTCTAACCCCTTCCATACCTCGAAGTTGCTCCACTGTGAGAGCGGCATCCATGCCAACCTCAAATCGCATCCGATACATCCGTTTAACAACCTCAAGGCGTAGCTGGGGATCACTTGCTAATCGTGCCTGCATAAGAATAGGGTAGGCGCTGCGAGTTCCACCCATGCCTGCTGCGTAAAAACGGACATTTTCCTCTCCACACCAAATTACCAGGCAGTTGTTGTCAGCCAGCGTTGTAATAGCTGCCTGGGTAACAGATGTACCTGGCCCCAACATAAGAACTGCAATGGATGCAATGGGTACTGGTGTGAAACCGGTTTCATCCCATACAGCAATACTTTTCTCATGTCGGTCTATCCTGGCATGTTCCACATAGAGGCTGGAAATCCTGTCTCTAATTTGTGGTAAAAGGTGAAGATCTTCCATGTAAAACTCCTTCAAGAGTATTGATAGTAGTGAATAGCACCAAATACCAACAACGTAATAACTCTCGTTGCTGGAGTATGGGATTTATATCTTTGCTAGGGAAATCAAGCCACATCCCCAAGCTTTGCCCCTTCCTATTCCTCTGCGATATGCATCTGTAAACTGAAGAGGATCTGTGATCTCCAAGGTTCCATCAAAATCAACCATATAACAGGTAATAGTTCGTTTTTTTTGATCCTGTTGTTTTGCAGTCTGATACCCTGTACACTTGCCAAGTGACCGGATGGTTATTGCAGATCTAAGTTTAAAACCAGAAGTATTGCCAACGTGTTCGAGCCATGTTTCTTGCTCTTCTTCAGAAAACAGTCCTTTTCTAACAGATTTTTGACGAACGCCATTCTCACCACGTCTCACACAGCAAATAGTTGGGTTTGCTCTAATTCGAAATCGATAACTGCTTCCAACCATAAATGACGGTGCCCATTCATTTGATATCATGCAGCAGATCTCTGTTTTGTGCAATGCTTGTGTCTTATTCCAATCGGGTTTTTTTTCTGATTGAACAAGGAAATAGGGAGAATTCATTTTAGAAATTGACTCTAAACGGTAGAGTACACCTTGTGATGCCTGCGAACCGGCAGCACTCGGATCCTGCTCAAAATGGTCTGGAAATGACGACATAATAAAGCGGTGTTGGTTGTAAATGTCAGGGACAAGATTGTATGTAATCTTGTCTCTAGGATTGAGAATTACCTTTGATAAAAACATTGTTGAGCCTCCATTCCACACTCATTACTGTCAAGAGTGAAGGTTTTTACAGCACGAATTCCAAACTGTCTGCTTGAATAACTGAATGGTCTATCGTTAAGTCTCATCGTTATTCCTTCGGGCAGCTCATCATCTCCTTGTGAACTGGGTTCTATCACAAATCTAACCTTCTTTGGTAGATGTTCTTTCCAGGATAACAGGGGAAATGGTGATGTTTTTAAAGCATCCAGAAGAGTTGTATCTCTACATAGCCCTCCTCCTGGTAACCAAGGAGGAAGGGATAAAGGAAATGATTTTCTACCCAGACAAAGTGTCCAGACAGGATTTTTGATACTCTGATCAAATTTTTCCAGTAGAGCAACATTGCTAGATTCTATTCCAATTGTAAAGCGGCTATCTGTTAAATAATAGCGAGTTGAAAGAACCGTGTCAGCTAATCCTTTGCCTGTCGCTCTCATAACATTTTGCGCCGTATGGTAATCAGTTTCGATTCTAAACCCACTGCGCTCTAACACAGGCCTTTGTACATTTGGAAGATCAACACGCACACCTAACCGGAGTTGTTTATCCCAATGCTGCAAGGTAGTGATATCATCCCGTTTGATTCCACAAGCTGAAGCAAGAAGTCCTAAAACGCCACTTCTCGTGGGTTCTAAGCCTGTATCTCTAACTTCAAACCGGCTTCGATAGCCCCAGGATTGCATCGGCCCTATAAGCCGAAGCAGTAGTGTATGTGGTAGTTTCATGCTTCGGAATCTCTGTAATCTTTCATTGCATTCACTACCTCGGAGATAGCTTTTTTCATAGCCAGGTTCTGTTTTGTGGGAAGTCCCTCGAGATCATCCGTATTAACATCCAACATATGAGATAGAAAGGTCTTCACATTCTCATCATCTGAATAGAGTTCATAGCATTGTTCAAACATGCCAACCTGATGGGCTAATGCATTAGCTGAATCGAGGAGCAAATTGCCATTAAGGGCATTAACTGGCTTGGCAAATGCATTGACTAATGATGTAGGACTGCCAGCCTGTCTGACTACAAAAAATGCAAAGAAAGGTAGGTTTCCATGAGCAAAGGAGTTCTTTTTTGCTATGGGCATTGCTTCACAGAAAGCTGTCAGAAAACCATAAACAGTTGATTCTATGTCTTCTGCAGAGTTATTGAGATTATTAGCTAATTGTACGCAGTCAATAAGTGCATATCGATAATAACAGGCACTATCATAACCAACCGTCCCTAACATACCAGCTCCAGCATCATCACTTTCATTCGTATCCTTCAGGTCATCAATTGCTGTGAAAAAATCCAGTTCAAGATTCACACTGTGTGTGGAAATGGCATGTGCTACCTGGCATGCAGCATCAATATTTTGTATAGGATGTTTAGCCAACATTCTAGCAAACAGAGCCACATCTGGTGAGAGTGTTGATAGCCTAAGCCTTTTTTCAATGTCATTTTTTTTGATTGCGGGTGTTTCCTTTCCTAATTCGGTTAAAATAGACTCATCACTAAGAATACTCAACATGCAATCAAATTCAGCTGGGGAATAGAAAACCAGTACATTGGTTTCATGCGGTGGTTTATTGTCCATCTCAGCATAAAATGTGCTTACAAACTTGGAAACGGGTACATCCAGGGTTTCAAGTGTGCCAATTTTCTTGTTGACTAATGCTGAGATCAATTCTGATTTCAGTCTCTTGGTGCGTGTCCCAACGCGGTCTGGAGTAATCTCTTTGAACTGCTCACGGATTGCACGCTTCCAACATTGCGACGAGACTCGAGCCCTTGTAACTCCACCAAACTCGCAGGTTTTAGGGGTGTTCGTGTCATCTCGATTTAAGCAAGAGGGCGGAAAGTTCTGCAGTAGGTGAATCTCAATCTTCAAATTCTTCATTGTGTATCTCCTTCAGTAAATATCGAACCATCGGGTGCTATTTCAGTCTTCACTTCCTGGTTCGGTTCATCATTATTTTCTCGAATAGGTTTGTAGTAATCTTCTACCCATCTTTTCTGGGTCAGCTTGCCTGGCGCAGACCAATTTAAAACATGGGTTAAAAGTAAACCCCAGTCTAAACCGACATTTTCTGTTTTAAGTAAGCTGACTGACTGCCGGAGATGACCGGGAAGATGTTCGGCATCACAATTCAGAAGAGCCATGAAGCGTTTTTCCAGACTATCGTTCTGTCTGATCTCATACATATTTCTTAAAGCCATCCCCAAGGAGATTCCTTTAGTGTATAGCACTTCATCATGGGCATAGCCAAATAGCCCTGCAATGAGTGTTCTCCACTCATTTTGCTCTCTAGAATCTGTCAAACCACCAGAGATTAATGCGGGAAAGACTCGACCAACCGGATAATCGCCATGAAGGCGGTCACGCATAGCGTATCTCAGATTGGCAAGCTTACCTCGAGCCGTGTGGTCATACTTCTTGTCATGGTCGTCGTGTAACTTCTTAAGATGGTTTATCAAAATTTCGTTCGCGATTGCTTCATGATTGTTTTCCATTTATTTTTCCTCCTTTTTGTTTGACTTCGAACGTTTTGTAACAGAAAAATGCTCTAATCTGGATGGAACTTTGAAGTTGGAACTGATCATTGAAGCGGCTTTCCACGTACTGGGTGAATCTCCAAGGTTAATTATTGCTTCAGTGAATGCTGCTTTTGCTTCACGTTCAACACAGTCTTTCCAGGTATCAGATGCACTTTCTGCATCGTTAACTATATCCAGTAGCAGTTGGAAGAATGAACATTCGAGTCGTGCCCAATAAGTACCCCGAGAATCAATTGCATTGCATAATGAGGTAACCCTATCAGGATCGGCTTCCATTGCACCTTCTACCTTTGCTCCTCTTGCATCAATCGATCTTGGAGCAAGAAATATGGCACATAGTCTTCGAATGCATGCACGTAATGTGATAGCAATCTGTTCAGCATCAGAAAGAAGTGACTCTACTCTGGAAGCAATATCATTGTCACATAAAGATTTTGCAGGAGCTTCCAGTCGGTCATGGCGCCAGAGTAGGATTTTCGCTTGATCATTTGCCAGCCCTGCTACGTTCAATCGAAATAATGTTGCATCGTCAATTCCAGGTACACCTTTGTCTATCATATAATGTAAAAGCTTCATGGCACGCGGTGTTACCTTCTGAAGCACTCCACTCTCTCTCACATTTAAACCGATTAAAGCATGGAAATCCCTCCACGAAGATTTCTCAGGGGAAAGACGATTAACCAGATATCCCTCTTTCTTAGATGGACGATAAGCTAACATTGGATCGAATGAATGTTGCAATGTAGGATCCAGGCTTCGTCCATGGTTGAATGCTGCACGAGATACAACTAGCTGGTCATCTCGCCACTCTGGAAGCAACCGTATTAGTCGACTCTGGAAAGTTAAGCGATCTAAGGTGCCCTTTGGTGCAGTTTTTATTAGTTTATTGTTTAACAATTTATCGCGTAAGACTGTGGGATCGTCTCGTCTCCAGATCGGCATGTCTGTTTCTAATTCTGTAAGTTCATCCTCATCTTCAGATTCTAGTGGCGTGAGGGGCGCGAGATTTAAACAGAGTGTCTCAAATAGATTACTACCTGTCAACCAGATCATAGCCCCCGGAATGAGAGTGCCACCATAAGCACTTTGCCAGTATATAGGTTCTGTTTCTCCTTTTAATCGAGTTGTCCGTCGTAATAAACCGGCAAGTGCAAAATTTTGAGTCGTAATGAGTAGATGGAATGCCTGCTGGGCGGAATAGTCAGTCACATCTGCATCGCTCGTATGATCAAAAAGCAGCGGATTATTTCCACTACTAAGTTCTGCCGCCAGATTATTCAAGTTGACAGGATTATCATCTTCAAGTCTGGCACACTGATAGAATGGGTGAGCAGAATCGAATAGATCCAAGCAGTGTTTGTACTTATCTAAATAGTATTCTATATCTTCCGATTTGAAATGCCCTAAGTTCCATAATGGCACCCATTTGGATTGTGATCGAAAGGAATAAACATCAGTTAGCAGTGCAACACATAGTCTCACCAACGAAGCTGTGACGATAGGGCTGCTATGTGATATCTCAGCAAGTTCATGTGCATGCAGAAACGTTTCTCGCAAGCTAAGACTTTTCGGATGCCCTTTCAAATCCAACACAGGTATACAGGGCATTTCAACCAAGTTATATGAGAAATTAGAGTTCATATGTAATCCTAGAAATGAGTATGAGAAAAGAAAATTCATCTACAACATTATTACTAGCAAGAAGTAGAGGAAATTAGTAAATAATTCCCTCTACTTGACTAGGAACTATAGATATAATGAATGATATTGGTTCCAAGCTATTACGAAAGCTGGAATCTTGAGCATTTCGAGAGGATACTGATCAAATTGGCGGTATGTCTCAAAGTAAATGAGCCACGCTATGGTACAATCAACACGAGCAAGAGGGTTATCGCGTAAGATGTCGCGAACAATGCAAGAGGTCAATGTCATTTTTTTCTCCTTGCGCCAAGATAAGAGATTAATCCCTTGTAGCTAAGCGCTTGTGATAATGCACTGTACCATAATTTCAAATTTATGCAAGAAGGTTATTTTATTAGTGATATATCACATCAATATAAAAAATCTAACTTTAGCTGGGCGCGTTGATTTGTAAGCCCATTTGTTTATTAAGCGTAAGGTGGATATCCTTAATTTCACAAGAGCAGTTGTCAAATACCATACATCGGCAATACCTGAGATATGAGTTGTTATTCCAGTTGTCTGGTGGCTTTGTGTCTTTTAATG
>JAJZFJ010000031.1 GCA_021805395.1 bacterium | reverse complement strand
GATACAGCCCTGCAGTTGCACCTGGACCTCCATTGAGATACTTGTACCCACACCAGAAAGCGAAATCAACCCCCCAATCATCCAGCTGGTGAGGAATAATCCCCACCGAATGGGCACAGTCGAAACCGATACAAGCTCCTAGTTTGTGCGCTTCTCTCGTGAGATGCTCCATGTCTAACAACTGCCCTGTGGTATAGACCACGGAAGGGAGCACTACCAGTTGTACAGCCTGGCTTCTTATCGCTTCAATAATTCGCTCTTCACTCAAAAACCCACTCGCATCAGGTTCAAGAAGAATTATCTGGCTATCAGTCAGTCCAACCAGTTTGGCGAAACTTCGCATTGCATAGATATCAGATGGGAAACCTGTTGCATCTGTTAAAATGGCTTTTAGACTGGAAGCTGGGTTATAAAGAGTGGCGAGAAGTTGATGTAAGTTTGCGGTGGTCGAGCCAGTCGCTATCACCGTTCCAGACGGACAGCCTACTAGAGTCGCCATAGCATCACCGAGTTTTTCGGCCATGGTAAACCATGGCTGCTCGCCTTCAGTCCATCCGTTGACAGCTATCTTGCCCCAACTATCAACAACCTCATCTATCATCCTGCGAGATGGACTGCCAAGCAGACCCAGTGAATTACCGTCCAGGTAGACAGTATCCATTGGAATTGAGAATATTTCTCTATAACCAGCCAGCAGATCAGTTTCATCCTGATCTTTTGCTACTGCAACAAAGGGAAGTAGTTCTTCACAGAAATCTGAGGGCATAAATCTTATACGCTTAATTGAGAAGTACAGTTAGGACATCTTGTGGCTGGAATGGCAATAGCGCTGAAACAGTATGGACAGTCTTTTGTGGTTGCATCGGGGGCAGGTGCTGGCCGCTTCATCCTCTCAATAGCTTTAATTACAAGGAAGATCACAAAAGCAATAATCACAAAATTTACCAGTGTGTTCACAAAATCGCCATACGCCAGCACGGGTACGCCTGCCTTTTTCGCTGCCGCAAGTGTGTTAATTCCACCTGGAGACGGACCAAGTATCACGAACCTGTCTACAAGGTTTACCTTACCTAGAATTAATCCAATTACAGGATTAATAAAATCATTCACAAGTGAGGTAACGATCTTACTAAATGCTCCTCCTACAACAACTGCTACTGCAAGATCGACAACATTTCCACGATTTAAGAATGCTTTAAAATCTTGTACGAAGGACATCTAATAACTCCTTGCCATGCATTTTGATACTGCTATTATACACTTTACAATCTCGCTTTCAGATAATTGCTTGCCTTTATATATGATGTGATTACGTTATCAAATCAACGCACAAAACTGCAATTCAAGTACTTTAAATGTAAATTCTACCGCGAGAAATTAAATCAGTTACATATCTTACTAATTTGGAAATGTTGCAGTACTGCGCCGTCGATCGTATCCTGAATTATGAACTGGTGTCTCTTCTGTTATAGAGCGAGGTAAACAAAAAATCCTGAGACATGCAGCATCTCACATTCCAAGTGGCAGGCAATAATATCTCCTGGATTTTCACTCTGTTGACAGCAGTGGCATAGAATGGCATAATTCACAAGTAGAGAAGGAACACACTATTGGATCTAGATAACAAAGTAGTACTGATTACCGGTGGCAGCAGTGGAATTGGAAAAGCAGCAGCAGGCAAACTGCTGGAATGCGGCGCTAATGTAGTTATTTGTGGACGAAATGTTGAGCGGCTTGAATCCGTTATTCTGGAATTGAAACCATCTCCTGAGCGATTCCATGCAGTACAGGCAGATATCACCAAGCGAGACGAAGTCGATGCTCTCATAGCTTCCTCTTTACGCAAATTCAGCCACATAGATGTGCTCGTCAATAGTGCGGGACGTGGTTATCTTGGTAGTTTTCTGGAAACATCAGATGATTTAATCAACTCCCTAATGGAGGTAAATGTGCAGGGAGCGATGCGGGTAACCCGTGCGGTTCTGCCCAGTATGATGGAACAGAAGAGTGGTCTGATTATTAACATGTGCGGAATACTCGGGGTTAAAACCATAGCAAATGCGGCAGTTTACTGTGCAACCAAGCATGCTCTGCTAGGATTTGGGAATGCACTGGCACAGGAGGTGAGACGGAGCAGCATACGTGTCACTAATCTGTGTTGTTCAGGGGTGGATACACCCTTCTGGGATACCATTCCGGGCAAACCCCGACCAGAAATGCTGTTAACAGCGGATGATGTAGCTAACGAAATTGTGCATATTGTTGGAGCTCCTCCTCATACAATCAAAAATCAGGTTCTATTGCAGCACACTGCTCATCAGCTTTAGTAACAAGGGAAGGACAGGAGGCAAGTGTTTGCCTCCACCAAGCTAAAATATGAAACGATCGCCGATCTTGATCCTGTTCTTGTGTGTGTTCATCGATCTACTGGGTTTTGGAATAATCATCCCAATTATTCCTGTATACATCACAAACTACGGTGGAACACCCTTGATAGGTGGAGCACTCCTCGCATGCTATTCACTCATGCAGTTTATTCTTTCACCGGTATGGGGGCGTGCTTCAGACAACATAGGTAGAAGACCTATTATTCTCATTGGTCTGTGCGGCTCGGCAATCTCATTTCTTGCATTCGGACTGGCAGGGAGCATAGCAGTACTGTTTGTGGCTCGCGTCTTCGCAGGCGCACTCTCGGCAGCTAGCCTTCCAACAGCACAAGCCTACATTGCAGACATCACTACCCCAGAAAAGCGCACCGGAGGAATGGCGGTCATCGGGATTGCCTTCGGGCTGGGTTTTGCACTCGGACCACTTTTTGGTACTTTTCTCAGCCAGTACCAAATTCCATTCACGCATCTTCCACCAATTAGCACTCCTGCCATGTTTTCGGCATTACTCTGTCTCCTGAATCTTATTGGTGCATACTTCCTGTTGCCTGAAAGCCGGCACCCAGATGCTATGGCACAATCATCTGCTGAGAAAATGGGGCCGGTGGAGTTAATTCTAGCTGTTGGCAAGGTGATGCATAATCCTCGTGTCAGTCGGCCAATCACAGTATTCATCTTTTCAACGTTTGCCTTTGCAGCGGTTGAATCCAGCTTCTCGTGGTTAATGATTCTCCGATTTCACCCACTTATTGTAACGCGTGCCATGCTGAACTGGTCTCATACACATCCATCAATAAGCTGGGCTGCTGCGAGTTTCTCAAATCGGCAGCCATATCTTGAAAAGTCGCAGGCTTCTATAGCCAACAGCGTTTTTATCGTTGTAGGACTTACCTCACTGGTTGTACAGGGTTGTCTGGCCAGTTTTGGATCTCGATTGCTATCCGAAAAGAAAATGGTGATCCTGGGTGTGGGAAGCATGTTTCTGTCTCTAATTGGAATCACATTCAGTCATACCATGCTTAGCATGGAGTTTCTCTCTGGCTTGTTGAGTGCTGGAGCAAGTTTAAGCGGTACTCCCTTGAATGCACTCATCACGGCCGCTGCAGAAAAGGATGAAATTGGTTTGGTAAGTGGTGCCCAGCAAGGTCTGAGCAGCATGGCAAGAGTGATAGCTCCTCCTATAAACAACTATCTTGTGGGTGTTAACACCATGATCCCATTCCTGTCATCCTCCGCACTTATGTTTATCTCTATGTTAATGAGCTTTAGGTTAAAACCAATATCTCATGAACAAGACCCAGTAGTTCAAGTAGCAGGTGAGGCTTAAAGCAAAAAACTAGAGAGGACGCGTCCTCTCTAGTGCTCTTCTGGATAATCACTCGTCCTGCTCAGATACAGCCTAAATTCCTGACTGAATTCCAACTATCCGTTTCCATGGTCTCTGTTTCTATTATGCTGTTCCTGCTCATTCCGGTCATGCTGCAAGTTCTGCTGATGTTGTCGCATTTTCTGCTCGTGCTGTTGATATCGCACGTTCCTGTCATGCTGCAGATTTATCTCGTGCTGTCGCATAGCATGCTGATGTCTTAGAGCACGTACATTTCTGTTGTGCTGCAGGTTCTCCTGGTGTTGGCGCATAGCCTGCTGATGTTGATCATATCGTACATTGCGGTCATGCTGCAGGTTTATCTCATGCTGATGCATGGCATGCTGATGCTCCTGCGCCTGCACGTTTCTATCGTGCTGCAGGTTTATCTCATGCTGTCTTTTCTGGGATTTACTCATGTACTGCACTTGCTGCAAGTAAGCTCCATTTTTCCCAGAGTTCTGAACATTTCGACCATTCTGCTGATACTGGTAGCCGTGCTCTTTGGCAAGACGATGCCGCTTAGCGATCTGTGCAGCATACTGCTCGTAGGCATACGCCGCTCCTCCCAATGTGACAATGCCCGCAATCTTGTTCTTCTGTGTTAATAACAGAGCAGCTGCTGCAGCTCCCAATGCGTAAGTTGTGTTGCGTTTTCCTGTTTCACTGGCACTCGCCATCATGGGCAGAAATGCCATGCCACCAATGATTGCAACCACGCAAACGCTAGCGATAATGCAATTTGTTGTTCTCAATTCATACTCCTTCTCAACTATGCGGAAGGTTTTTACCTTCAGGTTTGCTCCTGTTACTTATTAATACTGTTAAATATTATAAATAGTTACACATAATAAATATATATTATTTTTAATTTCATTTATCTATTATTAATTGGTAACAAACACCAACAAGAAACATATCTTGTGCAATTTCGTGAGATATACTATCTGTTTTTGTTAATATCAAAGTTGTCGCATTCAATCCCAGAAGTATTCAGCCATGCATCTCCACCGAGATTACAATTCACCCGTACGTCACAAAAATATGAGGAACAGGAGATGTTTCCTGTCCCTCATAGCACACCTAGCGCTCGCCCTTACCGTTGCAGTGTGAGCAGTAGGTTTTCCCGGAACACCATGCACAGTCTCGTGCATTGGGATCGTTTGGCTTCGCACCGCCTGATTTCCCAGTTCCCCTGCAGTGCATGCATCGACCAGTGCCATTGCATGAAGTACATCTCTTGGTCATATAGGTAATTCCTCCATATTAAATTTAAGCTGATGTTTTATTCTTATCAAACCTAGTCAGACAAAGTTGTGAAGAATCAACTCCTCTCTTTACACGGTTACATCCATAAGCAGGGTGCATGCGTGTTTTTTCTTGCGCTATTAGTTGGACCCTCCAAGCACTACTGGCACATTGTAGTGCTGCATGTTGTGAACCACATCCAGTACAACCGTGTCTCCAATGGATTTTGTTGAGTCATAATCACTGATGTCATTCACACTCGTGATGGTATTGCCATCAATGGAAAGGATGAAATCACCATCCTTAATCCCTGCGTCTGCTGCAGGTCCTCCGGGCTCAACACTCTCAACATAGACACCAGTGCCGGGAGTGATACCCAGTAGTTGAGAGTTAGCAGGACCTATAGGGTCTAAGGTAACTCCAATTGTCGGTGGACCTGAACTATTGTCGTTTCGGTGCTGAAAGAATGCAAGGATAAAAATTAGAATATAAATGCCTACTGATATACAGACCAGAAAAAGAAACCATTTCATGACAATACTGAAAAGAAGCTGTCCTTTTTCCTTACTCCAGATTACAGAAACCAGCGCACAGAAGATTAAAAGCAGCAGTAAGAAACTAATAATATCGATCATTTTTTTCTCCTTTACATTATTTAAATGAGTGTAAATAAGTTGCATAAGAATATGCAAATTTTTAATGAGAATACCGTCCCCTTTCACTTCTCATATCCGTGGCGAGATGTAAAGTAACCATTGCTTATGTGCGTCAAAGGATAAGCATAATATCCAGCATGAAAATTAAGAGAGCAACACCGTAACTTGACAACTACTCAATCCTGCGAAGGGCTGAAGTTCCTCTTGAGTACTTGTATTTCCGTCGAGGACGACCTGACCTTACCTCGCTCTTTGTTTCTCCAGGGTAAAAGCCGGTCTCCATTAACACACGAAGTCTGTATCGCTCTCCCACTGCTGTCTGCATAAGACAGGCTAGACTCCGCCTTAGTTGACCTTGTGTGAAACCGCCATCCTCAATGGGAATCTCAATGCTAATGCTCACCTCGCCATCATCTGGATCCAAGCCAAATTTGAGAATCTTTCTCAACCTTGACAGCTCCAAAAGCTTGGTGAGAAGCTCTTCGCGGTACGCCGTGGCATTGAGATTAAGATATTCTGAAATCGTGCACTGAAGATACTCACCATCCTCCTGCAAACTCAGTCTGATGTATGTCATCTCATTCCCTTTGGATCGGAAAGGGATAAGCATAGATTCGTCTCGTGTGTATCCCATAAGTTCATCGTCTTCAAGATATGAAGTAAGCTGTTCCAATGTAATAGCCAATGTGATAGTTTCCTTCTGGTGTAGTTTGATGTAACAGATCTGCATAGCAGGTATGCTCCATAGTGCAGTTCCAATTAAATAACTAGCCAGTAGCACCGGTTTTTAGCAACTCGCACAAAAAATCCTGGATGGCTAAGCGGGAGACGAAATAAGTTAGCAGAAGGAAATATTGAAGTTAAATCCTGTAAGCTTTGAAGGATATTAAACTGTTTTGATCTGTGATTAAAATTAGGAAGAATGAGGAAATTGCAAAAGTAAGAAAAAAAACTAGGATTTGGTACTAAATCGATATAAATTACAACTTGTAAATGTTTTAGTTCACTCGAATTAACAATCAGTGACTTGAATGTAATGAGATTCGGTG
>JAJZFJ010000126.1 GCA_021805395.1 bacterium | reverse complement strand
CTGTGACTGCACCGCCAGCGGTAATGCCGCGTGTACTGCCCTGGGCATCGGCATGGTAGGTGTAGTCGGTACCGCCGCGCTCTTCGCTCAGGCCAGGAGTGTAGGTAGCGTTGGCGTCCTCTAAGAGAGGACTGCCAGCACTTGCGCCTTCGTACAGTTCGTTGGAGCTGCTGGTGCCGTTGGTCTGCGCGACCCGCTGCCAGTTCCCGTTATAGGTATAGCTCTCGGTCACCCCTGTTGGCAGGGTGATTCCGGTCGCACGATTCAGTATATCATAAATCAGCGTAGAAACCGTTTATCAGTTTAGTAAATTTTTTCAGATGATATTTACAATTATAAATATATTTAAGCGATAATACTGCTAATTATATACCAATAAATATATAAATCATAATTAATATAAATCATTTATCTCATCAAATGGTGCCTGAATTCCTAATTTTTTTCTTTCTTGCAGACATTCATTTAATTCTGACAAAAGTTGTTTACCAAATGATATCAAATCCTCAACAAGGCAGATTATATATTCACCGATCCAATGAATTTGATTAGAATTAGAATCATTTTCTATATCCTTAAGAAAATACCTAAAAACCCCAATTTGTATAGTTTCAGATTTAGAACTTTGCTTTCTAGTCCAACATTCTGTAAAAAAAATCAGCCAATTGCAATCTATTCCTGCTTTAGCTCGTGCTAAACTATTGTGAGAATTAGACAAGTACAAATTAAAATCCAATTTTTTATCGCATAAAATATCAGAATTAATTAGAATTCTTGCAGCACTAAACAATTCTCCATGTCCGCCAATCCAATCTTGGAGAGTATAATTGCCAGTATAAGTCACAATATCGTTTTTACAGGTTATTAGTTTGTACGAGTCCAAAGAACCATCTAACGTAGGTATAATCGGGATGATTTCGAATGAGTATATATTTTTCACATAAGAAATTGCTGTTTTATTTGAAGAAAGTTTAGCCAAATCGTTATCCTTTATGGCATTACAAGCTAGGTTTATTTTCCTAGCTTGTAATTTGTCATGAGCTACTCCGGAAAGCACCATTCTAGAATATCATACAGTTCCTCATCTGGTAAATCCGGGTTCGTTCTACCATCACCACCACCCATTTTTACATCACTTATTGCTTGATGAAAAATACGTTTTTGAGCAGGAGTAGGATGTGGAAACTTTGTCCGCAGAATCCTATCTGCTTTTTGGTTAGAATTTCTATTATTTCCACAGTCATTATGTACCCATAGACTATCATGTCCAACGAAGTATGTATGGGTAAATGCTACCTCGAAGTTATAAACTGTTTGGGTCTTATGGGTGTAAACTTTACGGATTAACCGTAAATCAGGTCCAGCTCTGGTAACTATAGAAGAACCAATAGCGAGTTTACCAGCAATTATGAATCCCACACCGTCAACCCAGAATTTATGTCCAGATGTAGTAGTTAAAGTTGTATGATCACTAAATGTAAGTGTCATCGTATTTCTGCGATGGATATATAGTTTAAGTACCTTTTCAGGTATTAACTTGTTCTTTTGCGCAGAGATGGCTGATTTCCCAACAGGATCTCGAGAAAGAACTTCATCGCCAACTTTGATAGACTGAATTGGGACTAGTTTACCAGTAGATAATGAAACTAAGGTTCCTGCAACAAAACAGTTTTTATTGTTGCCATTATCATCTCCTGAATTTCCATCATCACCATTAGATGACCCTCCTGTATCACTCCCCGACGATCCGCCAGTGTCACCACCCGTTGCACCTGCATCTCCTCCGGCAGAAGCTGCATCTCCTCCACCATCTATTGCAGAAGCTATTGCTCCATCAGCCTCAACACAACCACCATCTGCGATAGGGTCTTCGGGGCCACCCCCAATAATCTCTATTCCGGTATCCACAACTGCACATACTGCGACAACGGCAAGTTGTTTCAACCATGATAACCCCGTTGGGTCACATCCTACCAGCGGGTTATTTTCGCAGTAGGCATACCAGTTCGTGCCAGCCTGCTCGGGGTCGCTGGATAGGAAGCGCCCTATGCTCGCGTCGTAGTACCGATGGCCAAGCAGTTGCAGCCCTGTGGCGCTGTCGGTCTGGTAGCCCGCTGCACCGTTGTAGAGCACGGGAGTGGGCGTGCTGCCTGTGCGGCTGATGGTGTTGCTATGCTTGAGCTATGTTGATATGGTTGTCTATACTTCTAAGTTCAAAATTCCGTACTCAAATGCGATGCATCTACCTATAAGGAGGTAACGTTACCCCGAACAAGAATAGCGTACCACAAGGCAGTACTGATTCCTACAAGGGGGTAACGTTACCCCGAACCAGAATAGCGTACCACAAGGCAGCACTGATTCCCACATAGGGGTAACGTTACCCCAAACCAACTCCGTTCACCAGCCAGTGAACAATCGCAATCTGGCGACTATAACAAAACATGGAAACATTCCCGTATTGCTTGCAATCGCGGATTTTGACCTGATCACTGATCACTGAAACCTGATCACTTCTGCCATGCTCGGGTCATAGTACCGATGGCCAAGGAGCTGTAACCCTGTGGCGCTCTCGCTCTGGTAGCCTGCAGCCTCGTTGTAGAGCACCTGGGTCGGTGTGCTGCCCGAGCGGCTG
Source organism: bacterium (assembly GCA_021805395.1). GTDB lineage: Bacteria > Armatimonadota > Chthonomonadetes > Chthonomonadales > Chthonomonadaceae > JAJZFJ01. Next base: position 4,079 of record JAJZFJ010000126.1, on the reverse strand, counting down.
ATGGTGTTGCTATGCTTGAGCTATGTTGATATGGTTGTCTATACTTCTAAGTTCAAAATCCCGTTCTCAAATGCGATGCATCTACCTACAAGGGGGTCACGTTACCCCAAACTAGAATATCGCACCACATTCCAACGTTGCTTCCCACATAGGGGTTACGTTACCCTGAAACTGTCACGGCCTCAAACACATGAAGGACAGCAGCGATGTGGCCATGGCACAACATGATGATTTTCCCTTAATGGCTGCAATCCCGGATTCCGCACTGATCACTTATCATTGGCACATGATCATTTCTTGCGTACAACTCGTTGGATCTACTGGTGCCGTTTCTCTGCGTGATACGCTGCCAGTTTTCCGTTATATGTGTAGCTTTGTGTTACTCATCATCTCAACAATTCCCCTGGGCAAACAGCCACCATCTCATACCAACGCATTTGAGAACGAATTCAATAAAACCTTCGAATGTATTTGAAATTAATAATGGCTTATCCATCGATTTTAGCGAGACACAAGAAATTCTGTACTCCAATTGCTTTTCATTCTTGTTCACACTATTCAGTTTAAAGCATGGATAGTCATCAGTACCAAAATATCCTCCGAATGGTGACATTTGTGTCATAAACGCATTATTAGTTTTTATATTTACCCAGTTTGCGTTTGAAATATAATCAGCAATTTCACGGTTAGCGAGTGGGTTTATAAAGCTTTTGGTACCACAGATATATATTCCATCCTGACCACCATCAATATCATAGAAGAAGACAGCTCCATTATAAACTTTCAAAAATTCTACATAAGAAGCTGGTAGTTTCCAACCTAACGAATTTTCCAGACTACTAATATCATCAACTGTCGCAGGTGGTTGAAAATGGAAACCTTCCACCACAGTGATATTCTCATCTTTAATATCAAAATAAACTCCCTTCTTAGTAATAGTTTCAAGGTATGTTCTGATATAACTTACTTTCAATTGCGCTCTCCTAATTCACACTGTACATGGTATTTTATTATGTATCTAATGATGACTCAAAGCATAATTTTTAATATTCTGCATATCCCCAATTTGAATTCGACGAGGGATTTATTACATGCCGATGATATGATGTTAGATCTGGGAACAGGTGACTCAGTATCATTACATGTATTAGGTTAAATAAGACATGGATCAAGTTAGTCTTTTCGATTAATTAGTCCAGTTCCTCCAAGGGTTTTTGTATTTGAAAGTGAAGAATCATTTCCTGACAGTGAAGCCATACCTTCACCTATATCTAATGTTATTTCCTCTTCTATATCTTGATGTGAACCTCTAGTTCATCATAAGAATCATTTTCTTCAGGTTATTGGAGGTCTGTTTCAACATAGTGGTGTATAGAATTTTCATCGCAGATAGTGGACGATTTCATGCAAGGATATGCCGAATAGGTGCTCAAGGTCCGCCGCGCCCTCGAAATCTTATACCAGTTGCCAAGCATCTGCGACCCTGTGGCGCTATCGCTCTAGCAACCCGCAGTTACCTAGTTGAGCACCAGGGTAGGCGTACTATCCGTGCGTTTGATTGTGTTGTGCTGATCCTCCGCTAACATGCTAAATCTACCGAGTGTCGTGTGCTCGTAACTCAATATTCAAGTGTGCAATTTCTGCCCACATGTGAGTAATACTACCCCAAATCTGAATAGCGTGCCACATTGCAGTTCTAATTCCCACAAGGGGGGTAACATTACCATCAATCAAATTGTTCACCAGTAAGATAACAGCCCAATATGATGACCATCAGAATATATTGAGACTAGCCGTTATTGGTTGCAATCCAGGATTCCAACATGATCTCTGATCACTTGTACTTGTTCACTTCTGCCGTGCTGTCTAAGGGCTGATGGTATTGATAGAGGCGTCGTAGAGTATAAACTCAGCAACTTCCTCGTCTACGGTAATGCCAGGAGTTCTGCACCGGGCATTGGCATGATAAATAGGGTCTTTACCACCGCTCTCTTCGTTCTGGCTTTGGGTATAAGTAGTGTTGGTATCAGTGATTAGAATGCTGCCAGCACCTGCCCATTCGTACAGCTCGTTGGAGCTACTTGTACCATTGGGCTGCGCATCACCCTGCCACTGCCCCTTATCAGTATAGCTTTCGACAACTTGTCCTCTTAACAACTTCCTTGAAAAAACAGCCACCATCGCTTACCTACGCATTTAAGAACGTAGTGAATATAACTTTCAAATGTATTAGCAATTAATGCAGGTTCATCAATCGAATTGAGGGAGACCCCAGAAATTCTGTACTCTAGTTGCTTTTCATTCTTATTCATACTATTCAGAGTAAAACCTGGATAGTCATCTGTACCAAAATATCCACCAAAAGGTGAAATCTGTGATAGAAACATATTATTAGTCATTATATTTAATATTTTTGCATTAGTGATATAGTCAGCAATTTCACGTTTAGCGAGTGGGTTTATAAAGCTTTTAGTACCACATATATATATTCCATCCTGACCACCATCAATGTCGTAGAAAAATATTGCTCCATTATAAAGTTTCAAAAATTCTACATAAGAAGCTGGTAATTTCCAACCTAATACTTTCTCTAAATTAGAAATCTCTTCAATTGTAGCTGGTGGTTCGAAATGAAATCCTTCCACAGAAATCAGAAACTCACTAAGTATATCGTAATAAACATCATTCTTAGTAATAGTTTCAAGGAATGTTTTTATATAACTTAATTTCAATATCGTTCTCCTCATTCAAATTGTATTTGGTGTCATCATTATGTGATGACACCAAAGCAATAACTTTTAAGCTTCTTCTGCTCCACCTCCGTCACCATATGAACTCCGCCAAGGATTAATAACCTTTTGATGATATGTTCTTAGAACTGGAATTAGGTTATTAAAATCATTTGTTCCTCCATATGCTCTAGGTATTATATGATGGATATCATAATCTCCCCAACCTCCCGGTGGGTCATCATTTCCCTGGCCAGCCCATTCTATCCTATAGCTATTAAGATCTCTTGCAGTCCAAAGTACTCGATTCTCTTGTGGAACTGTTTCAGTAGGCATTGGATCAGGTAAATCAATATCATCACCTGTATTAGGATGAACAAGACGTGGATGGGGTTGTCCTTTACTATTAACAAGGCCAGTACTTCCACCTGTGTTTCTATTGATATTGCTACCATTGTTTTAATTTGAACCTGAAGAATCAATTTGTGATTGTGCTACTACACCTTCACCTACATCGACTTCTGCTTGATCAGTTGCTTCTTGTTGTTGCTCTTCTTGTTCAGTATAAGAATCATATCCATCATCATCACCCTCATCTTCATCAGGATATTGGAGACCAGTTCTGTCAGAATGGATGAGAGGGTTATTGTCGCAATAGGCGTACCAGTTCGTGCCAGCCTGTGCCGGGTCGCTGCTGAGGAAGCGCCCTATGCTTGGGTCGTAGTACCGATGGCCAAGCAGCTGCAGCCCTGTGGCACTGTCGCTCTGGTAGCCAGCAGCCCCGTTGAGCACTGGTGTCGGCGTACTGCCAGAGCGGCTGGTCGTGTTGTAATGTTAAAAATCCCGTTCTCAAGTATGACACCTCTGCCCACTTCGGGGTAACGTTACCCCGAACAAGAATAGCGTACCACATGATGATACTGATTCCCACAAGGGGGTAGCGTTACCCCGAACCAGAATATCGCTCTACATTGCAGCGCTGCTTCCCACATAGGGGTTACGTTACCACGAGGTAGATAACCGTACCTCATGGCAATACTAATTCCCACCAGGGGGTAACGTTACCCCGAACCAATAACCCGTAACAGTTCGTGCCAGCCTGTGCCGGGTCGCTGCTAAGGAAGCGCCCTATGCTCGGGTCGTAGTACCGATGACCAAGCAGCTGAAGCCCTGTGGAGCTGTCGCTCTGGTAGCCCGCAGCCCCCATTGTAGAGCACCGGCGTGGGCGTACTGCCAGAGCGGCTGGTCGTGTTGTAATGTTAAAAATCCCGTTCTCAAGTATGACACCTCTGCCCACTTCGGGGTAACGTTACCCCGAACAAGAATAGCGTACCACATGATGATACTGAT
>JAJZFJ010000131.1 GCA_021805395.1 bacterium | reverse complement strand
TGGAAGGTGGTAACGGTAGCTGGACCTCACCCGGTCCTGCGGACTTCCCTCTTCCAGACGAGGCTTGCTAGCCTCTGGGAGAGGGCAATGCGATATGTGGTAGCGCAGCTAATTAAGCAAAGCAATCATGGTCACTGATACCGGCGAAGGGGTCACCCCTCTCCCAGTGAGCGACTGCCAACGTCTAGGAAAGGCTCAAGCTAGAACAACACATGGCATCTGGCTATGGTAATAGCGGCACAAGATATGAAGATCAGCACTTCTTGACTGTAATAAGGATGATGCGGTGTTCACTATCACATGGTCAAGGATTTTTTGTATTCGGATCAAAATCACTTTACCCAGATAGTTATCGTACAGCCAGATAGTTCTCATACAGAATGAATCTGTCTCAATTTGAACAAGCCTTTCCTGGCTGACACTGTGTATCCGGAATAGATAATGGTGTTGAAGTAATCTGTTTTAAAGTAACGTATTTTCCATAGCCTGTTGGGCCAAAAAGCAGAAATGAAGGCGTACCTGGCAGATTAAACCGTTTAGCAGCGGCTAAATCTCTTTGCACACGTTGTACCGCAGTTGTATGTAAAGATTGTGTAAATTGTTGCATATCTAAATGGAGTAACCGTACAAAGTGATTTTCTGTAGAAGGTGCAAAATCATTTTGGGTGCTATAGAGTAGAGAATGCATTTTCCAAAAACTACCCTGATCACGCGCTGCCTCTGCATACAGTGCAGCGTGGTAGGCATAAGGATGAATACTTGTGAGAGGAAAGTTTCTGAATATAAACCAAACTGTGATTTTCTCGCTGATAGAAAACTCTGCAATATTGGTTGAACAACCCTGCATGGAGGGCACTGATAATCTCCAAATTCTACTAGAAGATAGGGTTTTGTGAGTGCGATATTATCTTTCCAGGTAGAACCAGCCGCTTCAGCTCGAGTGATATTCGATGGCACTTGCCCTGGCTGACCATTAGCCGACCAGATACCGGCAGTGTTTCCAACCTCATGAAACATTAACAATGAACCAGTTAAAACAATTAAGCAAACAGCTAATAATATGAGATCATTGCGTTTTACAGGGTTTGGATTAACTATGTTACTCATTGACATTATTCCCAAAACAGTCTATAAAATCTCCAAATACTCCATAACCAATCGCCATTTTCACGTGACCATCTGCATAGAGTTCATTTATTCGAGGTGTAAGATCTTCACTAGGTTTATGTGAAAAAATACTGATATCATGAACTATTGGAAGATGTGATACACTCACCTCTTTATTTCCCTGATAACAGTAACCAGGATATGGTAAATCATATAGTCCAGGCCAAAGGTTATAGTCATAAGATGTCCCAGCTGCTTGAAATATAGTGGGTATAAACGATAAAGTTTGAAGTTCGCCCGATGAATTGAAATAAAATGGAATTTTAGGATCTCCATGATCGGAAGGACAGTGCCATATATTCATACTTTTAGTATATGGCATAAGAATTGCTTCTATCCGAGGCATGGTTAAGAGTAGGTATTTGAATTGTTGATGGAATTGGGGCAACACAGCTTGTATGGGAATAGGTGAGATATCTCTCGGTAACAAAGTTCTTCCCATTGGCTACTGCGAATCGTAATCCTGAGCATACATATCAATTGCTAAACCTATCTGATGCAGGTTTGAGTCACATGATATTTGCCGTGCTTTCTCTCTGGCACTACCAAAAACAGGAAATAATAGGGCAGCCAGGATGGCTATAATGGATATAACGAGCAATAATTCAATAAGGGTAAATGCTTTCTTGTTCATGGTCCATAATCCAATTTTTTATCAGCTATGCACGTTATCGCTCTCTGTATACGTGTTCTTTCTTGCGAATTTGAATAGTTTGATAACAGAGTTTTCAAAATTGGAATATCTCGCTTATTGTGCATATTTGCAATGAGCATTGCGCAATTGATGGAGACAATGTGACCATTTCCGTTAGGTAAGAGCGGGAGAATTCTGTCTATTGCTGGCTCAGTCACTAGCCGTTGGCTTGAGTTCATATGAAATGATGCGTAGATGAGTGTGTTAATAATGTATCCATATCTGTCATACAGATTAATTCCCGTTATTGTGGGAGGGGCCTGAAATTCAGCCAGAAGCCAGTTTAAATCTTCATCGCTGGGTGAACTTCCTTTTGAGTACTGGATATTGAGATTGAATATTCGTTTTGCTTCAGATAGATTATCAAATTCGTGGGGATATAAAACAGTTAATATTCCATGAAGTGCAATTTCATAGACTTTGCGTTCCTTAGCTTCTTTTGCCAGTTTGAGACTGTAATAGTGGTAGCCCATAGCCATTAGCCCTATTAGATTCAGGATAATGAGACCAGATACCAACGGATAATTATTGCTGAACCTGCAAAATCTTCTAAATAAAGTTTTCACCTATTTCTCCTCTCTGCTTGTTCCTTTAAAGGAACAAGCAGAGCACAACTTATCATCCATTTTATAATTCATGAAAAAATCATAAAATGCATGATTCAAGATTAGTTGTTGATCCTCTCAAGATTATTAAGCTTAAAGCTAATAAAATTATATCTGGAAATCTAATAGAGTTAGTTTTAATTGTTTTCATTGACAATGTTCCCAAAGCAACGGAGAAAATCAAACGTCGATCCAAATCCAGAACTTATCTTGACATGCCCATCAGCATATAAAATATTGTAGTATGGGAGAATAGCAGTATCTGGTTGATGGAAATTACCACTTATATCCTGGACTAAAGCTAGTGAGGCATCACTATCTATTACATTACCGTCATAACATACGCCTGGATATTGTTGATGAAGTAAAGCTGGCCACAGGTTATAATCGTATGAAGTTCCTTGTGAAAGATATGCAGAAAGGCTAATGGGAATTTGATGAACATTGCCCTGAACATCAAACATCCCTACTGAGCCTATACCGTTGTCTGAGGGACATTTCCAAATTATATTGCTGTGAGAATCATATGGCAATAATATAGTTTGGATACGAGGCATCGTTAGAAGAAGATATTTTGCACTAATCTTTATTTGGGAAGGCAATATTTGAATTGAAAGTGGAGAGATGTACGGCTGTTTTAATGTTTTACCTAAAGGATAGCTTGAGTCGTAATCTTGAGCGTACATCCCCACCGCCAGACCAATCTGATGAAGGTTTGAGCTACAACTAGTTTGTCTCGCCTTCTCTCTGGTCTGTGCAAAAACCGGAAAAAGTAATGCCGCAAGTATAGCAATTAAAGATATGACTACTAATAACTCAATGAGTGAAAATCCACGCTTCCAAGTTCTCATGATACAAGTTTTCCAGTCGCTAAGCAATCAATATCGTTTTCAAGTCTTGCTTTGTCATGTTTATCAGGATAGAGATTAATGGATGAACGTAAGGCTGGAATTGCAGATTTGTTTCCTAAATTAGCAATTAAGTCTGCACAATCAAGGGCAAGAATATGATTACTACCTTTAGGTAGAATGGCAAATATATTTAAAATTTCAGGTTCGACTAATTTTTTTTCTGATTTAGTCATATATGGTGATGTGTATAGCAAAGACATAATAATGGAAGTATATCTATCTAGTAGAGATTGACCCTTAATGTTTGGTGGTGCATTAAATTTGGACATTAACCATGATATCTGTTCGAGATTAATATTTCTGTGATTATAAAATGGATTTGAGTAAGAAATTATTTTCATGGCGTCTTTCTTATTTTCAAATTCCCGTGGATAATAAGTAGGAAGAATTTGTGACAATACTTTATTCCACATAGTTTTCTCGGCATTCTTTTTCTGCATTTTTATTGAATAAAAATGGAATAGTACAATAATTATTCCTATCATATTCAATGATATCAATACAGATAATACAGGATAATTTTTTATAAGTAGGGATATTTTATTAACATTTATTTTCATCATATATCATCCAATGTTTGATTTGTTAAGCTTGCATAATTTCCTTGGTTACTTCGTATCGCTATATAGTAACCAAGGATTTTTTCAATGAGTTGCCATTAACTCGAAGTCACTGGAACCGGAGCTACACACTTGTATTTATCAGCATTAGCCAAACAAGCTGAATCGCCAGGTTCATCATTGGGCTGTAAAGTGATACAACCCCCTGATATACAAGCGGCATATGTTTTGGGACTGGATACTGCTATATTTGTACAACATGCTTGTGCTATTTGATAACCACCTTGCAAAGTTGCAGCCCAAACTTGTACAGAAAGAGAGCAGAGAAGTGCGGCAACAGAGATGCCGCGAACGACCTTTGACGTAATCTTCATGTTTCTTCCTTTCCTTTAAGGAAATATCTACGTATAAATACGCAGAGGACGCAGAGGACGCAGAGGACGCAGAGGACGCAGAGGACGCAGAGGACGTCAACTACGCTACATTTACATTATAATACGAGTTATCTATGCTGTCAATAGTACTGGAGATAGATTTTTAAATATTCTTGCTAAAGTATTTGATGTTGATTTCAATACTGCTTATAGTTTTCTAATTATACGTTGAGGATCTCACATCAAACATATACATCCATCTACGCATATGCGATGACATCGAACTTCTATCTCCCTATCAGCACAGGAAAGATATGATGATCTTTAATTTGATTGACTGAAACTTGATCTCAAAATGTTTGACGGGCTACCATACGCAAATAAGTGTTTGATTCATGAAATGAATAGGTTGGTAACATAAATTGATAAAGCATAGCCATGATAACAGAGTTCCCAAGTGGTCATACTCCCCCAGAACTTGAGGTAAAACTCATGTCCTTGCCACACGTCGTCTCGCATTAAGGATGGACATGATTACGAAATGGAAGGTTTTGTTACTCGCAAGGTTGTAACAGGATTTCGACTGGAAAAGTAACGTTGTCCACTATATCAAGCTTTTGGAAAATTGCGAATATGGTAATCGATATGTTGTGATATTAATTTGAGGGTTGATTCTGCGTCGAGCGGCCCAGCGATAGGATGGATTGTGTAAGGGGCTGTTAGATTTGAAGCCTGGATCTTGTCAATGTCCGAAGTAAGAGTCTCTCGGATAGCGTACCAGTCCTTGAGGCGGGTGTCAAGATCGATGCTGCCTTGTGGTTTCAGATCGGGAGTTGTTCCGAATCTAAGCTTTGCGCGATTCATAAAGCCGATCACACTTACAAATATTTTTCCCTTTGGACCAGGGGTTAGAGTCTTCTCCGAAGCTATTACCTTCTTGTGCCCTTTCAGTAGTAACTCTTCGAGCATAACCAGATGCTCAATGACCTGGGCAGCAGACCAGTGATTGCCGGCAGATGCTTCAGTAGATACTGATTGAATAGACAGGTTCGCCATGTGCACAATCTCGGACTTCTTTGTCTCAATTTGTTCAAGGGAAGCTTGTAATACCGGTAGCATTCATCCATCCTCTCGCTATCAATGCACCTATGAGTGGCTTACAACAATGCAAGAATATATTTGTCTATAACTTTTCATCCAAACACACGTCTACCACTTCACCCGCCTGTTTACGGATTGCTTTGAGTGTTGCTGCCTTGATGGGAAGAATATGAGTCCCATCCCCCCAAGGGAGAAAGGTAGCCTGAAAGGCAAAGCCATCAATCGTGCCTGTGACCTTCACAGGCTTGCGCGTTCCTAGCACCGAGACAGACTCCGCCCATCTGAGGTAAGTCCATCCACCTTTGTGATCGTCCTTAATGATGGCTGCGCTAAAAGTTACGTCTGGCATCCGGCAATTATACCTTAGCAAACAAGATTATCGTATACAGCAAAGAGTAACATGATCGGACAATTTTTTTGGTTAGCATATTTGTGCCACTATGTCAAATATCGCAAAGTGCAGAATATCCTTGGGAGGCTATTCTCCCTGCTGAAGGGTGTGATCTCGGCAAAGCTATAATCTACTAACACTAGAACCACTTAACGGCTTGTGGCAACTTACCATTCGGTTTGGCTAGGGTAGAGAGGAAAGGAAGTTAGTAGTTTTGTAGCACTATTCGCATTTGCTAACCTGGTATTTCTTACTGAGGCAAATGAGCGGATAAGAATAAAATGTCACAGACCATGCAGTAATATAGATATGGATATATGCCTAAACTTGTAAGCTAGAGCCGTCTTGAAAAGACAAAGTCTGGAACTCCTGTATTGATGATTCAAGTAAGATACTACTGATTACTGAAATCATCCTGACTGATATTTTATGATTTAGCTCCTTAACATCATAATTCTGGTATAACTGGATTCATAGTAATTCGCTTATATTCTGATAAAGGATAGATATCGAATGCTGTTTCCTCCTTATCTAAAGTAAATTTGAATCTGTTGATATAATAATCATCGATAAAACAACAGGAGTTGAACTGGACAATAAAATATTTTTGTTGGAATTGATGGAATATCATGTATATATTACATGGGAATCGCGTGTGAAATGGGGGCTAAAAAAAGAGAAGATTGTAAATAAAGCGGGTGAAGTTCCGGATTATATTTCAATATCTCACCCGTATTATTATCACATATATTTTGGTCATATTTGGATACGGTGGGTGAAACCTGTTACAGGTTAGTAGTTTTCGCATCTACCATGAGTTATTAGATTGATGTATAAACAGAGTACATCCTTTACACTTGGCACTCTTTGTCACCGAGACCACGAAGGGGTCCCCCCTCTCAAAGTGAGCATCTGCGAACGTCT
>JAJZFJ010000009.1 GCA_021805395.1 bacterium | reverse complement strand
AATTTGAGTGATGCGTTTGCTGTTCCACAATATGTAACACAGAATGCTCAAATACTATCCAAACAAATTGCTGTTTGTATGGTTGCTGTAGCAGAGCCAGGAATGCAGTCATCGCCAAGCGGTGGGGCAGTTTCGTTCCAGGCAAGAGCTTTAAATATGACCAGCGTTAAATCGAAAAAGGCTAATCTATGTAAACCATCAAATCATGCTAAAACGTGGAAACACGCATGTGAAGCACGATGCAAGAGGATTGCAAAAGATGATTTAGATTATCTTAATCAGGCTGATGATGTATTATTGCTATCATGCTTAGACGATCCACTTCGATGTATCATTATGTTAGCTATATTGACAATTCTAAAGGATCAATTAGGCAAAGATCTCCCACGATGTCTCACAAATTGCTTCAATTGTTATTTGGCAGATATTGGTCATGGCCCTATGCCAGGAACATCCCCATGTATTAGGAAATGGACAGATGGAAGATTTTTTCTGTTAATATCATGGTAAATCTTACATCATTTTTAAGAATAGGAATAGTATGATGAAAACAAAATGGAGAAGAATAGTCAATTATATTATGGATAAGTTGATATTATTTAGCATCATATCCTTGTCAATATGCTGGACTGTCCAAGTTAATGGCTCAGTTAATGTCAATTATATAGATGACTACACCCAACAATTTGCAAATAAAGCAATACTCCAATACAACAGGTATATGCACAATCAGAATGATTCTAATCTTGCTCTTAAAGTTGCAGAATCGTTGCATATCGTTATTGCTCTATATGGATATAACTTGACAAAGAACGTTCAGCACTATGCCAGATTAGAAATATACGTACTTAATAAATATATTGACGATTCTGCGAATAGAGGCAAATCATGTGGGTATGTTTCTCGCTTACTCGCAGAAGCATATTTCCAGGCAGATGAAGATCAGAAAGCTGAGAAGGTTGCACTTTCACTAATAAAGCTGTCAAAAAAATATCCTCATACAGAAGATCTCTTTATTGCGGATGAAACATTAGGTCTGATCGCCCTTCAACATCATAATGTTTCGAAAGCCGACAACTATCTACTGGCTGCAGGAAATGTTCCGTATTCTCGTACCATTAACGTATGGGCTCCTAATGTTCGTTTATTGCATGCTTTACTCATCAAGAAACAATGGAATGCAGCTACGATCTTTTGTAAGGAAATTGAGAAAAATCAGCATCTTGATTATAGTTCATGGATTCATGATTTCAAGAAGGATATAATCCCAGAGATGTCTTCATCCTTGCGATATTAGCCTATTAAATTGCTACCTTGATGACGCAATTTTGAACAATTCGGGTTTAAATGGAACTTCACATTGAAATATTCGCTCTGGCTAGAATAAGCCAGGAAAATAATAATTTCAGCATGGTTAATTTTCGTCTTTTAAGAAAGGAGTGACGATTGTTCAGCTTTAGTAAATGGTTTCTCAGAGGACAATAATTACGAACACTCTATGTTCAGCTTGATCGTAATTATTAGACTGTGACACCCAGTAAACAAAAGTTTCTCAAGTGTAGAGGAGGGATAGGATGTATCACTGGTCTACTTCTGTATCTGGTTATAGCAATGTAAATTTCGCAGACGTTTAAACAGCTGAATATGCTATTCAGCCATGCTGCCATAGAAGCAGCTCTGAAGATGAACCCGAATGATGAGTCCGCATTGAGAGGACTCGCATTTCAATACAAAATGGCTCATAAATCTGCTCTAGCGATTGCTACGTATAGACATCTGTTGGCAGTTGATCCTGCACATTCTGACAGCCACTTTAATTTAGTTATGTGCTACTAGACTCATGATGATACACAACATGCAATTCAACAATTCCAGACGGTGGTGAAAAAGAAAGGAATGAGGTATGGGACAGTGAAGAAGATATTGTCAAGCATACAGAATCAGGGTAATTCGTTAGGCAAGAAATAGTGTTCAGTATATGTAATCAGATTGTGTTGGATGTGAAACCGCCAGGTGAATGAGAGTGGAAAATGTCAACGCTTAAGCATATTAGAGAGGTATTAGAGAACTGTGGGTATAGAACAGATCAGTCTACATACGGCGCCGATGGCAACCGCCGCTGGAGCAAGGATATCGTCAACAACCAATGGACCTGGTACCCCTGCGGAGTAGCCGGTGGGGCTGGCGAGATGGTTGAGGAGACCAGCGACCTGACAGACAGCAACTGGGCAACGAGCGGGCAGTATCTACGCGCTGGGGGTGGTTGTAGCAGCCTGCTGATACACAGTAAAAGCAGCAGTATTGAGGTAGTATAGTCAGCATTGCTGAAGGCAAGAAATAAGGAACAGTTCCTGCTTCACGAACTGTAACCCAAGAAAGCTACAGGAGAAACCAATGAATCGATTTCGAGTGAATATAGACAGAGCAATTTCACTAACAAGCATGTTAATATGCTTGGCAGTCATATCCAGCAGTCGATCACATTCCTCCCCAAAGCAAAAAGCTATAGTTTCATCCCTATCAGTGCACTCATTGAATATAGTCGATAAAAGCGGGAAAATCAGGATGATGCTAGGTATTGATAAACACGGCAACGTTGCAATCATGACTGCTGGTAAAAATGGTTTCACTTCAAATTCAGGAAAATATGGACTTATACTCACCACATCTAGAGATGGCTCATCAATTCTGAGCTTAGATGGCAAGAGTGGGAGTATATCAGCTATCACACCTTCAATTAAATCCAGTACTCTCAGTTATAAGCCTCATATAATCGTAACATCCTCACACATTACAGAGGATCTGGTTAAGTAAACGAATTAGATAGATAATGGAGTTGTTAAGCTGTAATACTGTTCCTTCAGATTAACTATGCCTGGAAAGATGATAGCTGGTCAATAAACTGCATTCCAATTTTGTTTTGTGGTGGCATATCGCATGTAGTAGTGAGAACATATCAAATGCAATCTACCTGCATGTGCTTCATGTTTGGAGTAAGATTGCAAGTTGAAGAAATTAAGATATCTCAATAGCCGTCTTCATATTGGCCTCTAGGCTATTTTAGGCTATACTCTCGCAACCTACCTGTAGCGTCCATTATAATCCCATGCTTTCAAACCACACCAAATATACGGTAAATTGTTTAGCTCATCTCTAAAGCTACCTTATGCAGCTATGAGTGCTATAATGATAAGGTAGTTAGAAGAAGAGGAGGGCGAAAATATGCCTCAGTTTCAAGAACAGAAGAAGGGCATGGCTAAAGTCAAAGTTCTGGGAGGTATGGGGCAGAGAGCCTACATCCTTCTAATGAGAAAAACTAATGGCAAGATTCAATCCCTTCCAGATGATGTATTTGTGTTGCAGCGCGAAATAATTCCCTATTTAACTGAAAACGGAATTGCTTATGAAGAGCTGCCTAACCATTAATAGAAGATGGAGGGTGCGAAAGAGTTATGGCAAAATATATATTTGTAACCGGAGGGGTAGTTAGCAGCATAGGGAAGGGCATCGCTACTGCAAGTCTGGGTAGACTGTTGCGGAGTAGAGGGTTTCGCGTGACGATGCAGAAACTGGACCCCTACATCAATGTAGACGCAGATACCATGAATCCCTATCAGCATGGCGAGGCTTTTGTAACAGCCGATGGCGCAGTAACCGATTTAGACCTGGGGCATTATGAACGGTTTGTGGATATTGCCCTCAACAGACGGGCAAGTGTTACCACAGGCAGTGTCTATCAGGCTGTTATCCAGAAGGAGCGTAGAGGCGACTATCTTGGGGGCACTGTGCAAATGATCCCCCATGTAACCGATGAGATTAAACGCCGCGTGCTTGAGGCTTCACAGGGCGTGAATGGCGAGCGAGATAACGATGTCGTGATAGCAGAGGTCGGGGGCACAGTGGGAGATATCGAGGGCCTGCCATTCCTTGAGGCAATCCGACAGCTTCGTAAAGATCTCGGACATGACAATGTGATGTATGTGCATGTTACCCTCATTCCTTATGTGGGACCATGGGGGGAGGTTAAAACCAAACCTACTCAACACAGCGTTATTAAGCTTCGCGAAATTGGAATACAGCCAGATGTGCTCATTTGTCGGACACGACTTCCTATTTCAGATGAGATAAAACGTAAAATATCTCTCTTCTGCGATGTTTCTCCAGATGCAGTTGTAGAGGCACCTGATGTTGAGACAATCTATGAAGCTCCGCTGGTGTTTGAAGAGAACGGTTTAGCTTCCCTTGTCGTGGATCGGCTTAAGCTGCCGGTTTTTGCCGCTGATCTCGAGGAGTGGCGTGCGTTGGTAAGAAGGATAAAGCAGCCAAAGCACGAGGTAGAGATTGCTGTTGTAGGTAAATACATCGAGAATGGTGATGCATACATCTCCATAACAGAATCACTAAAACATGGTGGAATCGATAACGATGCCAGAGTGAACCTCCACTGGATAGACAGTGAGGAGCTGGAGAAGCGGCCAGCTGAAGAGGTGCTTGGGAGAATGGATGCTGTGCTGGTGTGCCCCGGTTTTGGAGCAAGAGGGGTTGAAGGCAAAATTGTAACCGCTCAGTATGCACGTGAAACCGGCTTACCATTCCTGGGAATCTGTTATGGTATGCAGATGGCTGTAATAGAGTTTGCCAGACATGTATTACACCATTCTGACGCAAATACAGAAGAGGTAAACCCTCAGACCATGCATCCAGTAATCCACATCCTTCCAGATCAGAAAAGTGTAACAGACATCGGTGCCACAATGCGTTTGGGATCTCATCGCTGTTTGCTGGTTGCAGACACACTGGCTTCCAGACTCTATGGATCTGACCATGCCTATGAGCGCCACCGGCATCGGTATGAGTTAAACAATAAATACCGGGAAGATCTGGGACGGCAGGGAATGGTCTGTTCTGGGCTGTCTCCAGATTACAGGCTGGTTGAAATTGTAGAGATTCCTTCGCATCCATACTTCATTGCTACCCAGTTTCATCCTGAGTTCCAATCTCGGCCAAACAGAGCTCACCCACTGTTTAGTGGTCTGATTGCAGCTGCGCTTGAGAGAAATGGGCATCGACTCTATGGTGATGTTGAAATACTGAATCACAACGGAGTCTCACAACACTCAGAACGGGCACTGCTGCAGGTGGAGGAAGGTATGGAAGTTGAGTGACTCCTCCCGCATCTAAATCAACTATAGAGCGTCTCAAGGGCAATGTTGCCCTCCCAAGAAAGATGGCAATTGGCATGATGCTGCTATACATTATGCTAGGAGCAGTTTGCAGTGCTGCAGGCTTTTGGGCACTGCATCTGGCTGGCAGGCTGCATGGTACAGGGAAAGTGTACGATGTGGCATTAGGCTCAGCTATTGTTGTAACAGTGTTTGGATTATGGCGAATTCTGCTTTCCATCTGGCACCTGAATCGAATAAGGAAAATGCGTTGACAAATATCTCCAGAGTGATCATTGTTGTCCTGGATGGTGTGGGAGCAGGTGAGTTGCCAGATGCCGACAGGTATGGAGATTGTGGCTCCAATACCCTTGCTCATACTGCGGAAGCGGTGGGAGGCTTAAAGCTTCCAAATATGGAGAAGCTGGGATTGGGTTGTATTACCAGCATCATGGGCGTCCCTCCTGCAGTTAACCCTCTTGGATGTTACGGAAAGATGCAGGAGGCATCTCCCGGCAAGGATACCATTACCGGGCACTGGGAGATGGCAGGCATCGTAATGAATCAGCCGTTTCCAACCTATCCAAATGGTTTCCCCCTCGAAGTAATCCAGGAGTTTGAAAAAGCCATTGGAACATCAACATTAGGAAACTATCCATCCTCTGGCACAACTATTCTTGAGAAGCTTGGCAAAGAGCATCTACGAACGGGTTACCCCATCGTGTATACATCCGCCGACAGCGTGTTTCAGATAGCAATGCATGAGGACATCTATCCAATCCGTAAGCAGTATGAAGTATGCGAAATCGCTCGTTCCCTTCTAACCGGGAAAAATGCGGTTGGAAGAGTTATATGCAGGCCGTTCACTGGTGTAGCAGGCCATTTCGTACGAACAGAGGAGAGGAAAGACTTTCCACTGGATCCCCCTCTAAACCTGCTGGATGCCATGCTTGCTGCAGATCTTGCAGTACATGCCATCGGAAAGATCTACGAGATATTCAACGGCAGGGGAATATCAACCTGGGCACACACAACCAACAATTCCCAGCACATCAAAGCCCTCATTCAGGCCGCCCGAAATAATAACAGTCCACTCATCTTTGCAAACCTGGAAGATTTCGATATGCTGTATGGACATCGTAACGATCCTAAGGGCATGGCGGCAGCACTGGAGCAGTGGGATGCTTCTCTACCAGAACTCCTTGCAGCCCTAAATAATACAGACCTGCTCCTGATCACAGCAGATCATGGTAACGATCCAACCACACCTTCTACAGATCACTCACGTGAATACCCATTTTTATTGGCTTATGGACCTGGTATCGCACAGGGTGTGAATCTTGGAGTGCGGGAGACGTATTCTGATATAGACGCTACTGTGAGGGATATTTTAAACCTGAATAGAGGGTCACACGGTACCAGCTTCCATAAACTTATAGAAAAGTAGTTCCACACCTTCTATTAAGCAAAGTATGTGTTTCTCTGATAACCTAAGAGAAATCCAGGCGTCTCATATATCAAAATGAACACACGAAGCGGAATGGTGTAGAGGATAACTCCGACTGTAATGAA
>JAJZFJ010000129.1 GCA_021805395.1 bacterium | reverse complement strand
TGTGTATGTTCCACCTGATGGCACATTAGAGATCGTATAGGATCCATCTAGAGGGACAGATACTCCCTGGAATGTTGCACCAGATACCTGATCTGTGGCTACCACAATGGCGCCACCAACTGGAGCATTTGAGGATGCAGTTAAAACATGCCCAGTAATAGTTCCAGGCTGTGCCTGTGTCATGTAGAAGTCGGTTGTACTCTGATATGCTCCGTGGAATCCATTACTGGTAGCGTGCTGTGTAACAAACCCTGCTTTGGAAGCATTGAGTGAATACAATCCTGTAGCTGGTAATCCATAGATAGTATAGGTACCGTTATTCTGTGTTACCGCTGCTGAAACTGGCACTCCGGCACTGTTTGTTGCGGTCACCAGAACTCCAGAAAGTTCAGATGTTGTTCCGGAGCTAGAGTTAATGACTCTTACAGTTCCAACAAGTCTTCCAGTACGTAGATAATCTAACGCATTGTGAACGAGCTCCATTCTCCAGTTCTCGAACTCTTGTGTATTCTGGGAGCCTGGAGGTGCGAAGAACCCTGGCATAATCGCTTCCCAGCCAAATGGAGAGTAAACAACTCTAGATCCTGTGGTGGGATTAGTGTTCCAGACGATAGCTGGCGATCCGTTCGCATCATATGTGCCATCCACGCCGCTTGTACCTGCTGCACCCGTAAATGTAATAGTGTCCGGAGCATCCTGATTTGGACATGCATACATTTGAGCGATCGAAGGGTTACCTGTGATTGGGAAGCCGTAGTAAATGGCATTGGATGTGCTGTCACCTGGTGGCAAATCTGGGGGATATGCACCGGGAGCTGCACCTGGGTAGTTGTGGAAGATTGGGGGATTCCAGGTTTCTGCAGTAATAGGATTTACGCCCCTGGTACCTAAAGGATCTACTTTGTTATTAAGATCTGATGGATTAACATTATCACCAGTAAATGTGGACATCAGCACATTATTGAGGAATGAATTAGCAGGGAAACCACCACCCAATGTAAGTCCCCATGCAACATCCTGCCCGATCACCATCAGTCGACCGCCCTGGCCAACAAAGTTAGTTAACTCCTGTTGAGTTGACTGATCCAGCAAAGTTCCAGGACCTACAAAGAGGTCTCCACTGTAAGGTGAATGCCAAATCACGCACTTTTCTGCGACCAGTACTGTAGCTGGAGCACCTGCAGCGACTGCGGCTGGAGGATTCGAAAGTGTGTATGGTGCGTACTCGTCCAGGATATTTACTGGCAATGGACCTCTGCACTGAATTCGCCAGATATCATACCGCTGAGTTGGAGGGAAGCCACTGCCATCATTGTCAAGTCCATCAGTGTAGGAATTGACACCTAATGTAGTCATTGCATTCAGTAATGTGCCTTGAGTTCCTCCCGTTGTAACATAGCTATTTGGGAAAAGCGCCGGGCTCTCTTCAGTCATGTAGCTTTCAGTTGGTAGGAAGCCAATATTACCGAACGTGGAACCACCAAATCTGCCGTTAAGGAACTTCTGTCCCGAGTCGTAATCGTCAACATACAGACAGTCGGAAGTCTGCTGGAATGGTTTTGTTGTAAAGCCCCATACGTTATCGTATATTTTCCAGTCGACAGCCTGGGTTGTATCGAACGGATTTACCGCCCGGTTTCTTAATATAACATCTATGATCCAGTCACTTGGGAATGCTGCAGGAGTTGTCCATACACCAGTATAGATTCCATCATTTGCTGTCTCCCCAGCTGGCTCATGTCCACCAGGTGCGGGGCCGTCATCATAAAGTTGCAGCCAGCAGCCACCCTGACCATCTGCAGGCTGTACTGGAGCGGCACCTGGTGTAAGAGGAGACACCCAGTTAGCAACATCGGGTGGATTTGCAAGTCCGCTGAACGCCTGACTATCATCACCAGGTTCATAGAGATTGCCACCAGGAAGATTATTACTCCCCACTCCATTGACACCATTTGCCTTGAAACGTGGGAATGCATTCGGTCCAACTGTATCGGCTACCTGAGCATCCACTGCTTGAGAATCGAACTCTTCAGCAAAATTAAGTGTTCCAGCAGTGCCAAGTGTACCGTTCCTCTCAATATAAACTCTATGTTCCTGACCGTCTGGACTTTCCTCAGCACTTTCGGGACACTTGATCTGTAGAAAGACTGACTCAATACCCGTTTGATACTCGACAGCGCTAACTCGGAAGCGGACTGTTTGGCCAGCCTGAACTTCGCGTACCTGTGTAGTGGGGTCGCTGTTTAAGGAGACGCCAACAATGATGTTATTCTGAGCATCGTACTTCAGCAGGGTAGGAGCGTTAATGTCAATAACGGAAGATGCCCATATATTCAGGTCACCGCCTCTATCAGACTGGAAAGCTATTCGGTAGGATGCCTGATACTGCGGCCATGTTGGGAAGCTTTCATTAGTGAGATGAGACAGGTCAAAATTATAATCGGGCTCTGTTGTACTCATCCCATCTGCATTCATAGCACTGGTCTGTAATTTATGAGCGGTATTTCCAGTAGTTTCTGGTGTACTGTCTATATATTCACCAGGCTGTGGCTGCTGAACCTGTGTATCCAGCCAGTATATATCTGTAGAGTTATTGCTGCTGATAGAATTCGCAATCCCATCGTTGTTACTGTCGGCTCGCGTACTTGCAAATGCGAGCATCTCTATGGATTGCGTTGTGTTTAGCGCACCGTTGACTGTTGGAATCACACCAAGTGGGTCCACGGACAGTGAGGACCATGAAGGAGTGTAGTTACTGGACTGTTGACCACCAGCAGCGAAGTTGGTCGCGCGTGAGAAATAGAGACTTGTCGGATTGGTGGATACCAGATAGATATCATTATTAGCTACTGTACCACTTGCAACTACTGGGCCTGTACCATTGGGAAACCCTGATGAGTTTGTTGAGAATGCAATTACATCGCCAGAGGGGGACCAGGATGGATCCGTATCATTAGACGGTCCTGTTGTCAGTTGATTGATGTTACCTGTGCTGAGGGTGTAAATGAATAGATGGTAGTTTGTCTGTCCCTGCAACTGACCGGCGAACACAATCGCGTTTCCACCAGGAGACCATGATGGATGCATAACGTTAGTAAAACTGAATTGAGAGGTAACGTTTGTAAGCTGAACGGCTCCTGTTGTGCTGTTAACAGGTAGGATGAAGAGATTGAATCCAGATGTTACGGGTGTGGCAGTGCCAGCGCCAGAAACAAAAGAACCACCAGCAACGTAAGCGACTTGACTTCCGTCTGATGAAACTGCAGGCTCCAGCTGATTTTGTGATGGCTGCGGATTAACTTGTACCAGACCACTTCCATCAGGAAACATCCTGTATATGTTATATATTCCGGTGGTATCTGGTGTGGAACCAGTGGCAGTTGCATCAACCCTGTTACTGTCGAAGTAAATGAATTTTTCATCACTTGTCCAGAAGGGATGCTCATTGGAGGAAGTAGCTGGAGTGAAGGAGGAAGCTCCAGGAACAGAGGGAGTCAAAAGCGTAGTCTGTCTGAAAACACTTTGGTCACCCGCAGCACGGTGCGATGTGTTCCAATGCCTGAGTGTAACCCAGCTCGGTAACTTGGCTGTGCTGGGTGAGTAAAATGGATGAGTAGTAATATTAGGCTTAGGTACTATCCTCGTACCTGAAGCAAATGTTGGCTGCGTGGCTAATCCTATCAGCATAAGCAGGATAAACGACGCTTTAACAACTAACGAATGGCTTCGATTTTTTTCCAAAGCAGATCTTACCTCCTGACCACAAGCCCTCTTAATAGAAGCATTTATGAAACATGTGTCAGACGCCTTAAGGTCGTCCTTACAGCACGCATATTCTTTCACCAGCGTTTCCTCATGGTTCTTAGTTTCAATGTAAGCCACCTAATGTCCTCTCTTGTTACACACGTGTATCACAGGTGTCACGTCAGCGAACGTCACAGGTGCTAAATCTCAGGACTTAATCCGGGGGGTAAGCCTGGTGGAGACTACTCTCTCCTGCTGATGGAACTATTGAGGGGGGTTCTCATCGTACCAGTGGATGCAGATGCCCATGCTCCTATCGAGAACGATTATAACATGCACCGGATTAAAATGCAAGTATATTTTTCTCTGTTAAAGGAAATATGCCGAAATTTCCCTGGAAGGCATCAAATGAAATTATTTATGCTTGAGAATTCAGGAAATATAAACTGCTTCCATTCTAATTCAAGCCTAATTTTTTCCATACATCCCTTATAACAAAACAAAGCTCATTCTTAGTTCCTTCATTGAAAACTGTATGGTTTCCCAGAGTCTGTTTAACTTCGATTGGCCATTGCGAATGTATTCTTTCAAGAGCCTCATGCTCGGTTAGCCCACTTCTGCTAACCAGTCGCTGGATCTGTATCTTTTCAGACGCTGCCACAACCACAATCTGTTCAAACAGATATTCGCAATGGCTTTCAAAAAGCAGGGGGATTTCTACTGCAACCGCGGGTGCCGCTGGTAAATCGTTTTTCACAGCCTCAATTTGAGCTGCAAGCAGATTTATTATGGGGGGATGAAGAAGTGCTTCGAGTTGGTTTCTGGATTTCTTGTTAGAGAATATCAGTTGGCCTAACAGTTTGCGATCAATAGCTCCCGACGATGATGTGATATCATTGCCAAAAAGGTCAATCACCTTTCTCTGGATGTCTATGTCACCGTTAAGAATAACCCTGGAGGCTTCGTCTGCACTGAAACAGACAGCCCCCAGTAACTCCAAACACCGCATAGCCGAACTCTTTCCTGAGGCAATGGATCCGGTTACGCCTAGGATAAGCATTTGGCCAGAGTAGTCCCTGAGAGCTAGTCCTCTAGCTCTTCTGTGTCCAGTTCGATTGCCAGATCTTCAAGGTTATCGTCCTCTTCCATTCTGGCAACACGTCTTTCCTGTTTGGATCTATCCCTCTGTTTTTGAGCAGCTTCAAACGCATCACCAATGGTGAACCTTGGCTCTTCCTGTTTGCTGGAGGGTCGTCCAAAGTCCGATCTGTCGTCTTCCCTTGGTCCTCTTCGCTCACGTTTGCTAGGCTCTCTTGCGCCTTCTTTAGGAACAGCCGGCACGTCCTGGGGAATTTGTGGTACTGGAACTACCTCTTCAACAGGTGCAAGTGCACGCATTGATAGTGTCATTTTCCGCTCTTCAGGTCTCAAGCTAATGAGTTTGACCTCAACCTGCTCACCCTGCGAGAGTACAACTGTTCCGCGGCCGCCTCTATTGCGAGCCATTTCGCTGTTCGGGATAATGCCCTCTACACCGCCTTCAACCTGTATGAAAGCCCCAAATGGAACTACTCTGGTTACTGTTCCGGTGATTATGTTGCCCTCAGCGTATCTGCTGGATATCTCAATCCATGGATCTGGCTGTGTCTGGCGCAAACCGAGTGATACTCTATTCTGTTCAGGATCGATTTTGAGTATCATCACTTCGATTTCCTGGCCTTCACGCAGTACTTCATGAGGGTCATTTATTCTTGTCCATGACATCTCAGAAATATGCAGAAGTCCATCAATTCCGCCGAGATCGACGAATGCACCATAGGAAGTAATGCGCCTTACCTGACCACGTCTTTTTGAACCAGGTGTGAGGCTGTTTCGGGTTTCTTCGCTCTTTGCAACCCGGTCCTCTTCCACTGCCATCTTGTTAGACAGAATCACTTTACGGTGATCCCTGTCCACTTCCAAAACTTTAAGCGGTATGGTTTGACCCACATACTTGTCCAGGTTGACTTTAGGGCCGCCTGTTCCAACGTGAGACGCAGGCACAAACCCCGGAATGCCAACATCGACTCTTAATCCGCCCTTAACCCTTTCAAGAACTACTGCCTGCAGTGTTGCTTTGGTTCTGGCAGCAATCTTCACCTTCTCCCAAGCCTGCTCAAAATCAGCTCTTTTCTTGGAAAGAATAGGATTGCCTTCTGCACCTTCAGGATCAACAACGAATACTCGGATTGTTTCTCCCACCTTAACCACATCTTCAGGATTAGTATTTGGATCTCTGGAAAGTTCATGAGGACGAATAATTCCCTCAGATTTTGCTCCAACATCCACAAGCACACCATCTCGGTCTACCCTCATCACAGTTCCGGTCACTACCTGACCAGCCTGCATGGGAGCATACCTTGCCAGATCGTCCATAGACAGATCGACATCAATTTCGGAGATGGGTGGCATCTCCTCGTTATCAGGAACGAGTGTGGCAGAATCAGACGGATCTGGCTCTTGTGCTACTACCACCACAGCTTCATTAAGGGAAAACTCTGAGGTGGACTCTTCCGTCTGGTCCGGAACCCTCTCATCAGACATACAGTAATTCACTCCTCTCAGCGCGGTAACGGCGCTATACGCGTCTCGATAAAACTCCGCGGGCTGATGAAATGCACACATCCCACTAGAATAAATGCACTTGAACTTGAATACTATCAAACTGGACGAATTTCGATCTTCACAGGTTGCATAGAAAGTTCAGTGTATATTATAGCACGCAATCAACATGAAAAATGTAAATAACGATTAATTTATTACATTCTACGCCGACGGGCTGGCTGTTTACGTACAGAACGTCTTGCAGCAGCCTCTTCATTTTCCTGCTCAGTCTTCCTTTCAGCCTGCTCTTTTTCTGCAGCGCTTAACGTAACAATCGCTCTGTCACCTGGAACACTGATATTGGACTGCTTGGCCAGACTGGTTCCTGGTGACGCAGATGCCACTATGGGAAGAGCTGTTCCTTCTTTTCTCATCCAAATAACC
>JAJZFJ010000313.1 GCA_021805395.1 bacterium | reverse complement strand
CGCCCGAAAGCTGCGCCGGATAATGCAGCACGCGCGCGCCGAGCCCGACCGCGTCGAGCCCGGCGCGCGCGATCTCGAAGGCGTCGCCGCGACCGGCGAGCTCGAGCGGGATCGCCACGTTCTCGAACATTGCCGTAATCAGTTCAGTACGCCAGACGAAATTACTCCATAACGGCTGTTCGTCTGTTTTATACTTGCCAATCACAATCCATTTAAGTGCCGCAACAACTCCCACTGTTAGGCAGGACATGGAAAGCAGGAAGACTGGACCTTCTACTACCCAGTGAAACAGATCGAGGTGATGTGCCAGATCTCTCAGAATGAGCATCCAGACAATAAAACCTACGCCAGAGAATATTCCTGGTCCTGTCACCCTTAATGCTTCTATCATACTTCTCTGCATGTACAGTGAAGTAGTAGGATGATACGTTGTTTCGCTTGAGAAGCTCCTGGATGCCTGCCGTTTTGGAAGATAGATAGCTGGTGACCCCAACCATGACTGCCCCTCCTGCATGTCATCACGATCGGCTGGAGGAGTTGACATACAGCCAACCAGGCAGTCATTTGGTACTTTGCAGCCAGCCGGGATATAGGCACTGTTGCCTATGAATGTATTGGCTCCAATTACCGTTGGCTGAACACTTACCATGCCACCTCGAATTGTGAGAGGTCCGGCACAAACAGCATCTGCAATAAAGCTGCCAGCTCCAAACTCAAGCAGATCGGGCATTATGTGAGCTGCGGTAGATATTTCCGCATGACTACCTATTTTAGCACCCATCAACTTCAACCATTTCGGAAGATAGACTGTGGCATACATCGCCTGATTCATACCCAGGCTTAACATCATCAATCTATCCTGTGCCCATCTACGTGCATATACTGATCCATATAAAGGATGAAGGCCATGCTCTGTTTTGCCTGCCATCCTGTTTAAAATTACCATCTCACCACTGAAAAGCACAACCCAAATGGCAGCAGCTGCAGGGGCAGCAATGAGAGCAGCTGCAGTTCCTACTCTCTCTAATAGTCCATAGAGTAAAAACAGTGATGGGAGTGTGGACAGTAGTAAAGCAGTATCGAGACAAAGGAGATAGAGCATTGCGTAGATGCTGAAACCCACAAGCCGTTTCACGGGTATCTGAGCAAATGCGAACCCTAGCTTTTCACCAGAATCCACCGCAGGCGACCCTATCCATTTCTGGTTATCGGGAATTACTGCACCTTCAAGCAGCATAGACTGATCTGCAAGTTCAGCATTGTTCCCAACTCTGCTGTTAGGAGACATTAGCGCATTGTGTCCAACGCGAGAGTTCGTGCCTATAGATATTCTGCCAATGTGGAGTACTCCTCCATCAACATGATATCCGTTCATGTGCGCATCGTTACCAATTGATGAACCAGATCCTACCTCAATCAGATCATAGCAGGTGATGGATGCACTTGCAAAGCAGCTGTCCAGCGCAACTTTGGTACCCAAAGCTCTTAGATAAAGATTATAGACAGGAGTACCAGATAGGAAACCTACCGGGGCTAATCCCTGCATCTTCCTTACAGTCCACATACGAAGATAGTAAGTTGACCACAGCGGATAGTCACCTTCACGGTATTTACCGATGATGAGCCATTTAGATGCAACTGCAATAAGAAGATTTATGGGAAGTATAAGGAGTGCTGAAAGAATGGAGGCCCCAAGCATTGTCCAGTGCACGCTGGATGCATCGTGCCAACCTAGCTGAAGTAATCTGAGTGGCAGGCTGAGCTCCGCAGTCACTAATGTGGTCATAAAAAAGAGAATTATGAGTTGCGCAGCTCCACATAGGAAATGTCTTCGTTTAAGATTAGGATCTTGCTGTTTAGGCATAACTGCAGGACTGTCAACAGTGATGGAGTCAATCTCATTTTGCTGAAGGGCAAGCGCTCTTGCTAGCTTCCTAACAGTTGGATAAGCATATATGTCTGCCACAGCTGTTAGCTGCAGTGAGTCAGTTCGCCGCATTTCTGATGTTACCAGAGCAGCTATCAGAGAATGTCCACCGAGGTCGAGGAAGAAGTCAGCGTCAGGATCGATGTTCTTTAGCTGAAAAACATGCTCCCAAATATGTGCAATTTTCTGTTCAACTTCATTTAGCTGATATTTTGTTGTGAAGTCGGATGCATTACTTGGCTCTGGAAGGCGGCTTCTGTCTGCTTTGCCACTGCTCAGAACGGGGATTTCATCAATGATATCTATAGTGGAAGGTACCATGTAACCAGGCAGTAACGTACGTATCTGTTTGAGCAGAGCTGCGGTGTTCAAACTGTATTCCGGCTGTTTCGTGATATAGGCCGAAAGGGTTTGAACACCTGGGGTGCGTTCTTTAACAGCAACTACACAGTTCGAAACTCCGGGCTGATTACGAATTACTGTTTCTATCTCTGATAGTTCAATTCTAAAACCTCGAAATTTGATCTGATCATCAATTCGTCCCAGAAAGCGTATATTGCCATTTTCATCCCAGGCAGCCAGATCGCCTGTCTTGTATAAGGTGGCATAATCTTCGGAATGTGGAAATGGATTAGGGATAAACTTTGCTTCGGTAAGTTCTGGGCGTCCAACATAACCCTTTGCAATCCCAACTCCACAAATACGAAGCTCACCTGGTTCTCCAACCGGCAAAGGGTTTAGATTCTGGTCCAGGATGCAGGCGTCATAATTAACCAGAGGCTTACCAATGGTCACTGCTTCCAGTGGGTGGCACTCTGTCCATGTTGCTATAACTGAGGCTTCTGTTGGTCCATAAGTATTCAAAATTCGTCTGTCAGGTTTCCAACATTTGGCAATGAGGTCAGCTGGACATACTTCTCCGCCCAGGATCAGCAGCCGGAGAGAGGGGATATCCTCCTCAACGGTTGCAAGCAGGGTTGGTACACAGGAAAGTATGGAGACCTCATTTGCTCTGAGAATGGAAGCAAACGATGGACCAGACCTCATCATCTCTTTTGTTCCAACTACAAGAGTAGCACCTGACCCAAAAGCTAGCCATACCTCTTCAACGGCTGCATCGAATGCTGTGGAAAATCCCTGAAAAACTTTATCCTCAGGAGTTGGATGATAGATGAGTTGAGATGTTCTCACAAGATTACACACATTCTTGTGAGTGATCAATACTCCCTTTGGACGCCCTGTGGATCCGGAAGTGAAGATGATATAGCATGGGGAGTCGTTAGATGCATCTGGCAGATCGATATTGGCGATGGAAAGGTGATTTAGCTCATCTTGTATACTATTCAGCACAAGTGCCCTGGATTGAATAAAGGGGTGCTTTGAAACAAAATCGTCAGACGTAATCAGGAGTGCTGCTTTGCTGTCCTCTAAAATATGCTGTACGCGTTCAGATGGGTATTCGGGATCTATGGGAACATAAGCAGCACCTGATTTAATGACTGCAAGAATGCTAATGTAGACCTGCACACCTCTATTAAGGAGAATTCCCACAAAGCTTCCATGGGAAACGTTATTTGAGATGAGGTAACGAGCAAGTTTGTTAGCTTCAGAGTTTATGAATCCGTAACTATATGAGCAATCTCCATCCACAACTGCGATGTTGTCAGGAGACTGTCTTGAGTGTAACTCAAAAATCTGGTGCAGTAGCTCATTTCGACTAACAGACAAGTCTGTTGGTTGAGACATGCCCAACCCGGGCAAGTAGGGAGCGAACGTTGATGGTTTCATTAGGTTATATATGACGTTAAAGATCCTGAACAGTTCATCTTCAGATTGAGTACATTAGAGAATTATAAGAAACGCATCTTTATCTCTTGTTGCTGCATGAAAAGTGTACTTATATTGTGGGGTGAAATAGTAGTTTTAATGAGAGGAGCTGACCAGAATCGAACTGGTGATCGCGGTTTTGCAGACCGCTCCCTTAGCCACTTGGGTACAGCTCCGTATATACACTATCTGAGAGGTTGCTTTTAAGCGGGAGACGAGGGTCGAACTCGCGACATCCAGCTTGGGAAGCTGACGTTCTGCCACTGAACTACTCCCGCTAATGCAAGAATAGTATATGCTTTGAATCTGAAATTTGTCAAGGAGAATCCATCCTGGAGTGGGTAATGTGGTCACAGGATATATTCTTCACAACAGAAATCGGGAAACTTTCATATTTGCTTTTTGAATATTTCTCCATACGAATTTCATGCCATATAAACAGATTATTTGGTTAGAATTAAAAGTGTAATGATACACCTAAATCAAGCAGCAAGTACCCAATTCAATTTTATTATTACTTAGATATCGATACTGAGATAATAACTCCCAGATGTCTCACAAAGTATCTCTATTCCCTGTAGTAATAAATCCATTCATCGCTGCATCATCCAACCGCCTGTAACTGACAACTTCCAATTTTCATTCGGAGGAATCCACTTGTGATGTTTTTACATGTTCAAACTGCATGAAACTATACAGTTAAGCAGTGATGTTCTGTTAAGTGTGCATATTGTACAAAGAACATGAACGGGATGGATACAGCAAAATCTATCTGGATATCAGATCTTCATATTCCACTTTTTTGAAAGAAAGGGCACATGCCAAGAATTGAGTGCTCCATTGACATTGAAACATGAAAAAGACTTTTAGACTCCTTCCTGTTCAGGAAGATGCTAACTCATTCTTCTCATACAATTTAAGAAGGCACAGAACTGAATGTTCTATGCCTGCTGCATTCTGACAATTTATATCATTAAACTGTGATTAAAACCCGTTGGTAGCACAGTTTTCAGGATCATTGCCTCCATCATAGTCTCTAAAGTAAGAGCAAAGATTCGGTGCTGAAGCAGGATCACCTCCGCCATAGTTGGTTTTGCTTCCTGGATATTTTATCCACTTGACATGACCGTCAGCATACAGGAATACGTTGCCACCTGAATGGTGAGGAGCACTTCCACCAACTAACTCCCGGCAAGGAGAGCTGGTGTCATCATAATGAAACCCATCTGGTCGAGTATAGTTAGCAGGTCTCATTGCATCAAGTGTCATGCTGGAAGTGGGTGGTTCATTGGTATCAGCCTCCATGAAGCACAGGGAAGGGGCTGCAACAGAAGCTAGAGACTGACCGATGAATGGCTGCGGTCTCACAGTAGCTGTGAAAGTTACTCCATTGTAACTCACCTGTATCTGGGCATTTGGATTTGGTGCATTCACCACACCGGCATCCCATAGTCCTGTACCGCTTCGCCACTCTATACCCATGTTAAACCCATAGCCCCACATGTATGGAATTCCTGTAGGATTATCTCTTTCGCCAGGCAGAAGATACCATGTACCGTATGGATCATTTGCAGCAGGTCCACACACAGCATTGGCTGCAGTCATACTAATCGCCTTGGATGGACACATAAGTATTCCAGCATTTTTAAGATAGGGTTGAATATAGAAATTTGCGTCTCCAGGCACGCCTTTTGCCCAGGATGTTGGATATGTTTCATCATAATCCTGAACATACATTGTTAAACCCAATCCGATCTGGTTCAGGTTGGATGTGCAAACAGACTGTCTTGCTTTCTCTCTAGCCTGTGCAAATACGGGAAACAGGATTGCAGCAAGAATTGCGATAATTGCAATCACAACCAATAGCTCAATTAGAGTAAACCCTCTTCGGTTAGTCCTCATAGATATCTCCTCATGGGATAGTTATTCTCAATCATTACAGATTATACCTAAAAATATTTGTCTTGAATGTTAAATTTTGGTTAAGATTCTGTCACAAATAGAAACAATCCATCACTGAAATAAATACTGCAACTGAAAGCTTTCAGTTGCAGTATTTTATCCTCATTCCAATTCTCTCAACTTCCTGGCGCTAATCTTTTCCTGTACCAGGAAAAACTGCGCTTGAATCTCCATTCGGGTTGGAGTTTGCAGATTTAAGGACCGGATGACTATCGATTGGAGGCTTGCCCTGAATTTCTCCAAGCAGGACTTTTACAGCCATCTCAAGCTGCGGATCTTTATGATCTATTACATCCTCAGGAGTTCTTGGAACCTCAATATCCGGCTGGACGCCCATGTTTTCAAGGTTTCGTCCATGGAGAGTATAGTAACCCCAGGTTGGAAGGCGGAAATGAGTGCCATCCAGCAGGGTTCCTTCATAGGTTCCGATCACATATCCAGGAGTAGGCATCCCTATCACCTTACCCAGATGAAGTGCTTTGAAGCCCTGAGGGAAGATCTCAGCATCGCTGTATGAAGATTGATCGATCAACAAGACAAGCGGTCTGGTGTAGGCTCTTGTCGGTTGAGTTTCGACTTCTCCATCCCTAGGACGAGTGTACATATAGATCGTTTTGTCCAAGTCCTGCAGAACGGCATTATGGGTATTTCCACCGCCATTGTTTCGGATATCAATGATAAGCCCCTCTTTGCGAAGAGCTGTTGTGAAGAGATATCTCTGGAAAACCGCAAGTGATCCACCATCCATTGCATCAATGTGAATATATCCCAGTTTGCCTCCGGAGAGCTTGTTGACAAGTTCTCTGCGGGCTTTAAGTTTCGCAACATGCAGCAGATTGTGAATTGCTCCATCTGGAACTGGTTTAACAGTAAGCGTCTGTGCGCCTTTCAGTTCTGGAGTAGTATTTACAACCAGAGTTACCTTTTTGCCAGCCATATCCTGCAGGAGTTTATAGTAGTCCTCTGTCGTGGTGGTAGGGGTACCGTCTATACTCAGAATATAGTCTCCTACATTCACTTTTGACTTAGGCTGATCACACGGTCCGTTAGGAACGACGCGTGTTACTTTCAATCCGGGGCCGGGATATGAGTAGTCGTAATTTAGTCCAAGCGAAGCAGTCTGAGGGCCAGAAGGGCTAAATGGAGGTCCTATCTCGGAGTGGGAAGAGTTTACTTCACCAACTACTTCGGAAAGCAGGTTTGCAAACTCGAATGGAGTTCTCACACCGGCTAGCATTGGTTCATACTTCTCTCGCAATGCAGTCCAGTTCACACCATTCATATTGCGATCGTAATATCCTGCTCCGTACCGTCTGAAGAACTCATTGAAAGCCTGCAGTTCAATTACTCTGGTATTGAAAGTATATTTGGCAGAGAAGTTAACAGTTGTTGGTGAGGCAGGTGGACCAGGAGGTACTGGAAGGCTTTGAGGCACACCGCCAGAATCCAGGTAATAGAAATGGTGTCCATGTGGTGTGAACTCTATGCCATTTCCCTGTACGGGTCCAAAGATGTGCATGAGATTCGACCCATCCACATTTTCTACCCAGTAGGAGTTGGAGGCTAGAAATACAATCCTTGTACCATCGGGTGTAACAGCAAAATCCTGAACGGGTCCAGGAGAAGGGATCGATACTGCTCTGTTGGTTATGCCGTCAAAGTTAATTGTCACGATACCTTTTTTGGGTTCCATACCCTTTTTGAGAAGAGGCAGTCGGTATAGACCAGGTGATCCGCCTCTGTCAGAAATGAAGATAAGGAACTTTCCATCTCCGGTAAAGATGGGCTGTCCATTAAATCTTGGGTATCTTGTTACATCAATGGGCGTACCACCTACTGCAGGTACAATCCAGAGATCGATCACTCCATAGCGATCCATTCTGGAGTATGCCACCCATTTACTGTCTGGGGACCAGCCAATTGAGGATATTCCTGTTCCAAAATTGTTGTTACCATTGCCTAAAGCCAGCAGCCTTTCGGTTCCAGAGCCGTTTGACGGAACCACATAGATTCCAGCCTTTGCCCCTGCTTTTGCGAACACAATCATGCTGCCGTCTGGTGACCATTGCGGTGCACGCTCTTCAGCCATGTCATCTGTTAATCGCACAACCTTCTTGGTTTTAATATCAATGGTATACAGATCCGGCTGATTTCCCACATCGGAGGTATAGGCTAGTCTGGTTCCATCCGGTGACCATGCTATATCGGCATTGTGAGCGATATTATTTGTGATTCGAGTTG
This sequence comes from bacterium, assembly GCA_021805395.1. GTDB lineage: Bacteria > Armatimonadota > Chthonomonadetes > Chthonomonadales > Chthonomonadaceae > JAJZFJ01. The sequence goes on along the minus strand of JAJZFJ010000313.1, from coordinate 19,953 downwards.
CGTCTCCGCCTGAAACTGGAATGGTCCAAATTTGGCCTCTCAATATCAGGGCGATAGTTTTTCCATCCTTGGACAGATCATAATCTTCAGCCTGACTTGTGAGCTCTTTTGTAACGCTGTTATTGGTTTGTGAATCTGTTGGAGCATAGATGGTCAGCTCTTTTTCATCATCACCGTCTGGCTTAACAGTGCTGATATGTCCATCATACAGGTAGCATATCAGGCTGCCATTTCTAGCCATAGCTGGCCATCTAACTGCGTCTGTGGTGTAGTGGGTAATCTCGGTTTTCGCGCCAGTTTTAAGTGATACTTTCCAGATGTTAGGTGTGTTCTGATTACCAAGAATTGTGGTGATGAATACAGATTTTCCGCTTGTTGAATAAAATGGCCAGTACTGCTGTGCAACAGTTTGTAAAACCTGCTTTACTTTGCCAGTTGCCAGGTTTTCTTCCATAGTCTGTGCGGCTATAGATCCTCTATACCAGGCTCTCCACCAGTTTTGTCCAGCCCGTGAGTAGACGATATCTTTGCCATTAGGTGAATAGTTTGCAAATTGATCGGGCTGGGAATCGTGAGTCAGTTGTCTAACACGCAGAGTATTCAGATTAATGCTAAAATCGGCCAAGCTTCGGGTATCTCTACCATAGCTTGTCACTAACAGATGGGTTCCATCTGGAGACCATTCGCATGCACGATTGCTTCCAGCTACATGCGTAACCTGTCTTGGAGCACCGCCCTCTTCGGGAATCAGGAACACCTGCTCACTCCCGGTTCTCAAACTGGTGAAAGCAATAAATTTGCCGTCTGGAGACCAGGTTGGAGAGGAGTCGAGTGACACATTCACGGTCAAACGTCGAGCCATGCCTCCTGTGGAGGGTGAGATCCACAGATTGCCTCTATACGTGAAGCAGAGCTTTTTCCCATCGGGTGAGAGTGATGGCCAGCTCATACCGTCAATGGGTTCAACTGTGGGCGGAGCTAAAAGTCCGCTGTTTGGTAGAACGGGTGGTGTAGGTGCTACGCTGGCGACTACCTTTGCGGCAGATTTAGTAACTGGTTTAGTGGGTGGGGCTTTAGGAGCACCTACTGCGAGAGCCGAGGAGATTCCTACAGCTAATAATCCGCATATAGGTGCAGTTATGCCTATAGGCGAGAGCAAACCCTTCATGTATCCTCCTGATAAGTTGTGCACAAGAATAGGAGTTGGCAAAGAGTTGTACTCCTCACCAAAGTATCTAGACGTTTAGAACGGGGAATAGTTACGCGTATTAATGAATGATACTGCCATCAGAGATCCGCTATAGTTTCATGCTGTCTATACTCCTAATTTAACCTGTGTTGTTTTCCCTGTTAATTTTAATACGTCATCAATGATCTCATCTGTTGAGATCCCATCAGCCTGCCCTTCAAAGTTTAGCACTATTCTATGTCTCAGGGCAGAAAATGCTACGGAATTAAGGTCATCAATTGAGACATTGTATCTGCCATCCACAAGCGCCTTAATTTTTGCAGATGCAATCATGGCCTGAGCACCTCTTGGGCTTGTGCCAAACCGAACATACTGTTTTACTTTGCTGGTAGCACCTTCGTTGTTGGGGTGTGTGGCTAGTGCTACTTTAATTGCATAGTCTTTCACGTTTGGTGCCATCGGTACTTCTCGTGCGAGATGCCGCAGCTGCATAATCTCTTCCCCATCAATAACAGCCTCTATGGTTTGAACTTCAATTCCAGTAGTTCTATCGAGAATAATGGACATCTCCTCATAGCTGGGCGAGGGCACTATCAGTTTAAACAGAAACCTGTCTAATTGTGCTTCAGGCAGGGGGTAAGTGCCCTCCTGTTCAATCGGGTTTTGTGTAGCCAGAACAAAGAAGGGGTCGGGCAGTTTGTGCTTAATGCCTGCCGATGTCACCGCATTCTCCTGCATTGCTTCCAGCATGGCGGACTGGGTTTTTGGTGTAGCACGGTTTATCTCGTCTGCGAGAACCATTCCTGCAAATATTGGACCGGGCTGGAATCGGAACTCTCTTCTTCCAGAGGAGTCCTCTGCAAGAATGTTGGTACCTGTGATATCAGATGGCATCAGATCTGGAGTGAACTGTATACGTGAGAATGTGAGGTGAACCGCCTGAGATAGAGAGCGCACCAGTAACGTTTTACCCAGCCCAGGCACGCCTTCCAGCAGAACATGTCCGCCTGCAATAAGAGCAGTAATCACTCCGTCTATAATCTCTTCATTGCCAACAATCACTTTCTGCACTTCGTGCTTAACCTGAGAAAACGATTTTCTAAACTTTACAGTTTGAGATTCCAGATCTGTCATTAAAGAATCCTTTTACTTGGAATGCTGCAGATTTGAGAAGTAGTCATGAACCTGCTGTTTCATTGTTACTGGAACTCTGGCATGGCTCAAAGCAGATTCAGCCTGCCTCTGTCCTGTCTCAATGGCACTATAGAGAGGAGAGCTCATGGCGTTTGGCGAGGGTGCCCCCATTGTATTTATGCTAAGTTCATTTCCATGTCTGGTACGAGAACCAGCGATCATTCCATTTGGAAGAACTTTGGGATGGGTAGCAAGGTCATGAAGATATTTGGAAAAAGAGGCAAGAGAACCATTTTTCCCATTTCCTGCCGAGTGTCCTTTACTTGCAAGCGTGATCTTGGCATGGGGATCTTTTGGAGAAATTCCTGGCCTGTATCTTGCTCCCAGACCATCAATCCCTTTACCTGGGGCATGCATACGCATGAATGAGTTGTAGAACTGTGAGCTGCTGAGCTGTTGAGACATGGCGTTCATCATCATTGCCAAAGCCCGCCAATCCAGTGTGGAAGGAATACCGTTTCCAAGAATGTCTCCCGCTTTATCAAGCTCCCCCTCCAATGCCTGCATGGATGACTGGTTACTCATTATGTTTCCAGTTGCCATTGCCTGCATCTGTGCACTAATTGACTGCAGCGTCTGCATTAGTTCAGGTGAACCAGCATTAGTTAATGAATTGCTCAAAGACTGCATTGTCTGACTAAGTTGAGACATTTCAGATTTGCTCAGATTACCCTGCTTCATCGCAGCAGCGAGTTGTTGCATGGCCTGTTTCATTGCTGCCGGATTATTTGCTTTCATTGCCTGCTGAAGTTTGTTAAGTGCTTTGAGAGCTTTTTTCATTGCGCTGGAAGTTGACTTGTTCTCTCTGGTCTGGCCTTTGTTACCAGGTGATGGGTTACCATTTTTTGTGAGCTGAGACTGCATTTTCTCAAGGCTCTGGTTCAGTTTTTGAGCTGCATTCATCAGTGCATTTTGTTGTTCGTGTGCAATTTTGTTCTGCATCTGCCGCATCTGTTGAGTTAAAACCTGCCTGTGCAGCAGAGCTTTTTCTGGGGTGGTACTGCTATTTTGCATGGATTTTGCCAGCCGTTTTAACTCTTTTGCTACAACAGCAGTCTGCGAGAGGTGATCCAGCTTTGCAATCTTTGCCGCAAGGTTTGCCAGATGCTCCATTTTAACTCCTGTGATCCGCATTGCAGCAACATCTTTTTTGTGCTGAGCGCTCCAGAAAATAGGAAGTGATGGAAGCCAGAAGAGCATCACCAAAACAACCAGACAAACAAACGCTGCAAGTATGGATCTAGGAAATGTTAGCGGGAACAGGGCCTTGAAATTAAGTGATTCACAAATCTCGTCAGTACTCTGTCTCTGAAGCTGTATAAACTCCTCCGCGCCCACGGTTTCATTCTGGAGAGCTGTGCTTAATCTTTCCTGCAGACTGGCTTTCTGTTCGGTGAATTTTGCAATCACAAGTGGATCCAGCTTGGGAAGAAGTGCAATGCCAAGTCCTGCCAGTGTACCTAGCAGCACAATTACAAGACAGGAATATCCTGAAATCGGATAGCTAATATGAAGTCTTGAAGTGATAACATAGACAGATACTAACAGAGTAGTATAGGCGGTAGCCAGCGGCACGAATTTAAGTACTCTAAGTAATCTAATTCGAATTGCAGCTTTCTGAATAGCTGTCGAAAGAGATTGTGAGGAATGGTATACAGGAATACTCATAATGTTTAATCTCTCACTTTAGAGTTCTGCAACCATTTCATCGTATGGCCGAATAGATACCGAATTTGCACCATTGTTCCTCCGCTCAAAAATGCTGTACAGAAACAGCAAGAAGAATGAAAGCGCACCTGCCACGAGTAAGCTTAGTGTGCTATCCTGGTAAAAGATTTTGACTGGTAATCCCATATAAAACGATCTGGAAAGGAGTATGAGAGGATTTACCGGATCGAACATTGTCAAAAATAGCCGCAAATCAGGGTTCAATTGCGAGTTGAGTGGCAGGATTACAACAATAGCCAGAGAAACAGCAGAAAGTGCCATTGCTACCCATCTATTCTGTACAAGTGTTGAGATTAATATGCAGAACATCCCAAACCCAAAAACATACGAGCAAAAGAAAGCAAGCAGATTTAATGTTTGCAGCTCCATTTGCTTTAAGCTAGTGGCATAACTGCCTTTATAGGTATTTAAATACTCATGTGGAAAGGACTTCATATTAGTAGTGCCGGAAGATGTGGAAGTCGGCTGATGCATGGGTTGCATTGCAGGATATCCAGCATTTCTTATACCGTGTCTTATTTCCATTGCAAAACCTGTGTTTATTCCAGCCACCACCACTATGGAGATTAAGAGAAGAAAGGGTATGCTGGATGCGAGTACACCTTTTGTTATTCCTTTCGGCGTGAAACCCCACAACATTCGCTTTATAATATTTGCGAGTTCCCAGGCAGTAAATTCTCCTGTTGCAAAAATGATAACCAGAGCTGGAATCATTATGCAGGGAAGGAGATAACACATTTGAGTGGGGATTGTCATTAGCAGTACTGGACCCTGACTTTTTGAGAATGAATTTGAGCTTAATACTAAGAAGCAGCTGGCGGCAGAAACAAAGTACATAAAAAGAAGTGTCAACCCTCTTGGTAACCAGCCCATTCTTTGCGGAAATGCCTGAATATGGGTAAGACTGACAGAACACAAAATAACTGACAGGAAAATTAATACAATATTCAATACACCATACAAAGATAGCTTAAAGCCCAGGAGCGACACCATGAAACTGGAGCTGTTAGATACATTCTCCAGAAAACTGATATAAGACAACGCAAAGAACAGTAAAATCACTGGGATAAAGAGAGTTGCATAAGAGAGCATAACGGAGATAGTGGTGGATTTGGAGATTGAAGACCACATAAGCCCCAGTGATGAACCAAACAGACTACCAGTAAGCAGCAGTTCATATGTATGGATGAGTTTACCAGGTGATACACCACCAAAAAGGAAGCAGATTGAGAATAGCGGAAGTGATGAGAAAATTAGCAGGCATACAAAAGCAAATGCAGCACTCATCTTGGAGAACACAATATCGAAGCGTGGGATACGGGTAAGCAGCATCATCTCATAGGTGCGCTGTTCTTTCTCCAGCGTGATTGCACCACTTGTGATAGCAGGGGTGATAAAAATCACCAAAAATGCCTGTGCTACAGTCAGGAAGTAGAAGATGGCTTCCCCTGCAGGAGCGGTAGGTGAATTCATGAGGGTGGGGTATCTGTGGTTTAACGAGATGAATGAGTAGTACGTAAGCATCATACCCAGAGTTAGAACGCCAAGGTAGCTGAACAGTATCCAGTATGCTCTGGTACCTCTCATTCTGGTTCTGAACTCTTTCAACACCAGAGGATTATCAAATATCAGCCTGTTCAATCTATTCATTCAGTTTACAAGCCCTTTGGTTACACGCATAAATACATCTTCCAGATCTGCCTTTGGAGAATGGAAAGCTCTAATCTTCAAGCCAGAATCCACCAGCGAGTTTAAGACAACATACTCATGGTTGGGTTCTCCAATGTAACCAAACTGCAGCGAGTGACCAGTACTCGATGAAAAATGGGTGTTCTGATTCTCATTATGCGATCTCGACATTATCTTTACATCATTCACATACTCATTCATGCTTTCCAGTAGTGAGACAGCCCTCTCCAGTTCCTCAAGTACAGTGATCTCGATCACCTGATTACCTCTCACCTGTCTCGATATGGTTCTGACATCGCCAGAGACTATCATCTCGCCTTTTTCAATTATTCCGATTTTGTTACAGAACTCCTCCATTTCTGGGAGGATGTGAGATGAGATCATAATGGTTTTTCCCATACGCTGAAGTTCTCGCAACAGCTCACGGATTTCGATTCGAGCCCGTGGATCCAGTCCTGAGGCAGGTTCATCCAGAAGCATCACTTTTGGATCATGAACCAGAGTTTTTGCAAGACATAGTCTCTGCTTCATCCCTCTAGAAAGTGATTCCACGTAGGCATTTTTCTTGACAGATAAGTCTGTTAGTGAGAGAACATCGTCAATAATAGCAGGTCTTTTATCTTTTGAGATTTTGTATGCTGCTGCAAAAAAATCTAGGTATTCCCAAACTTTTATATCGTCATATACGCCAAAGGAATCTGGCATGTACCCAAGTATGCTTCTCACTTTGTCAGGTTCTTTCACAACATCCAACCCATCCACAAATACCGATCCTGAAGAAGGAACTAGAAGTGTTGCGATCATTTTGATTGTGGTGGTTTTACCAGCTCCATTCGGACCTATGAAACCAAAAATGTCTCCCTTATCCAGAGCCAGACTGATGTTATTCACTGCAAGCAGTTTCTGTCCGGATGTTCTGTACTCTTTACTAAGATTAGAAATCTCGATCATAGCCATAGAATGGTTTCTTTCTGTTCCGTTTTGGCGGATAGACATCTTTTCATGCTGTGTTGGTTCTGTTCCTTTTTAAACCACGGATCACAGTCCAGATTAATATGAAGCTGCATACAAGATAAAATGCCAGGCCCAGCAGCTGGAAAATTGCAGATTGTGGATGTGCCAGATCAGGAGATAGTGCCTGATTGAATAACATGACAGGATTAATCCACAGTAGTGGACTGGATCCGTTTCCAGAACCAGCAATGATTGAGAGAGCCACACTCACCATACTGTCCGCTATGATTAGTAGACCTATCACCGTGCTGTATGTGGCAATCAGGGCATAGAGAGTTCGTTTTAACCTCCACGAATAAAATAGTGAGATAGCGAGCGCAAAAAATACCGTGATAAAAGTCGTGAGATATGCGTTCATTACATTAAAAAGATGGAGCGATCCCCGATTCATAGCTATAAGCGCACAAATGAGAATTAGCGGAGCTATAAGCAATAGAAGAAAAGAAACTGCAATTATTCTGGCAGTTATTTTCCCAAATACAATCTCTTCGGTTTTTAGTGGAGAGTAGAGCAGCATATCCAGTGTCTGCTGCTCACGTTCCTGGGCGATTGAACTGCACATGATTCCTGGAGCAAAAATGAGAACACCCAAAAACTGCAGCCACAGTAGCAGATTACAGAGATCTGAGGCATCTGAGCCTTGATTCGATGAGTTATGCAAACTTAAGCCGATCTCTATGTAGAGCAGCAGGAAGATGAGTATCACTACAAGCACAGTCGCCAGCTTCACAGGTTTAGCAACTTTTAGCCTGTATCGCATTAACTCTTTACGAAGTACTGGATTATCCATTTGCTCCTACTTGCGATGTTCTAATGCAAGGTACTACTGTATTATTTAAGTGCAGGTTTCTTTGAAAATGGGTTCAGTCCCATATTCGAAGCCGCTGGCTGCAGATGGACGCATAAGAAATCGACCTCGTTTCCACCGACCGATTTACCATCAATTGTTACATGCGATATTGGGTTGTGTATCTCACCTATCAACTCCATATCCTGATATCCAGATGAATAAGGCATCATGAACTGAGTCAGCATGTTACCTTGAGAGTTGGGGCTAGTGAGTGCACTGTACAATTCGTAGCTGATATGGTGTCGAATGCTGACAGGGTTGTTTGAATACTTGTTAAGATTGGGCATTTTTTCAAATGGGCTAAAGCTAAGAGCTGAAACAAGTGTTCTTACTTGCTGATATTTCAATAGAATTTTCTGCCCAGGAGACAGTTTGAATACACCTGACAGGTTGGATGCATTTTGTGAGACAGCAACATTTGCATACTCTATAGTGCAGTTGTGAAGAGTGTAGCCAGTGGTATTAGTAACTTCCAGCATGCGTTTACCAGATTTGGATTGTATAACTTTGGTGCTGAGTGAAGGCATATTTAGCACGAAATGGGAGGTAAGATCCCTGGCATCCCATATTGGTATGTTAAAGTTTGAGATGCTGGCACTTGCTGCGTCTTCATTCACCACATAGGATGATGATGAAATTTGATCAGCTTTGGGCGGGGTAATGATTGTGTATGTGAAAGGGTTGTGCGCTGCATTGGGGTCTCCCAAACTAATACTGTAGTTTGCAGATTTTGGAGAGTATACGCTGGAAATAAGATACCCGGAAGCTTTGGATGTATTTGCCTGGGTCTCTATAACAGCTATGCTGTTCGCTGCGAGTGGACCACTCTTCAGCACAATTCCCATCCAGTAAGCTCCCATGGTGAATCCTGTAATTAGTAGAGGAACAGTAATCCAACCTAACTCCTTCCGGTCAAGTTTTTTCAGGATGAGGTAGTTAGCAGGAACAAGCAGTAGCAAATAGATTACACAGAACAGTACCAGCCAGGAAGCTGGAGGAAGTCTGGAGGCAAGCGGACCTGCAAGTGCATTTAACAGCTGAGTGAGGTCTATTGAAGACAGTAATGATTGAGGTGATATGTATCTGTTTTGACATTGTAGCAGGTCTCGCCAAAGAAATGTAGCTGCTTTCCACTGTCTGAATTGTGGGCTCAGGATATCGAAGCTTGTAAATAGAACTATACCGTTTCCATATGGCATAGATGCAACCAAAGGCTGACTTCTGGTACCAAGTAACAGTGTGGCATTTTGCTTCAGTGCAGTATGTATATTTACAAACCCAGCTTGAGAAGTGGGAGAACTCATGTATCTGGATTGCAGCGCTGAGTAAGTATGCACAACAGATGTGGACTCTGGGGTTACAGGCAGCAGATCCGAGAGTATGGAGTTTTGAAGGTGATGGATACTTCTGCCTCCAGAAACTATCATTAATCCACCTAAGGTGACATAGTTTCTTAATGCATACTTTTGTGCATCGGTTAATTGACTAAGCTGTGAATTGCCAATTACCACTGCATCGATTGGTAGATAGGCCGATGGATCAGCAGGCAATGCTCTTAAATCACATTGTAACGTGGTGACATCATTCAGGAGATTTTGAGAAATATATGAGTTATTGGAATCCGTTGACTCGGTGTGCAGGTGACTTAAAGATAGGTTATGCTGTGTAAGAAAGTGTAGGCGAACAGATCTGGGGTCAAGTATGAGGATATTATAAGAGGACTTGTTTAATACAGACGGGAGATTTACATTCTGTTTAGGAACTAACTGCGCGCCGTTCATGATGAGATTAACTGTAATTTTAGGATTTGCTGGTGTAATACTGAATCCACTGAAACCATAATGTATATAAAGGGGAATCGTGAAGTTTACAGCCTGATTTACCACACCACCTGGCAGAGTAACCTGATGCAGATAGACTACTGTGTTACCATACTGAGTAACCGATACCTGTAACTGTGCAACACCTTCCGGTGCTGCACCACTAAGGAATACAGTGAGCGGGTTTGGATTTCCATAACGAATTTCAGATGGACCATTGATTGACTGTCCAAAACCAGGCAACACCTGCATTACGATTGCGCTGCTGCTGGTTTGGACAAATACTAAGACTATGAGGAAAGCAATAAGCCTGCTTACTAACTGGCAGTTACACAGAGAGCGAGTCCAGAATCTCATCCGGAATATCGAAGTTGGCATATACGTTTTGCACGTCATCATCTTCCTCTAATCTCTCCATCAATCTTAACACCTGGGCTGCATCTTTAGCTTCAAGTCTCACAGTATCCAGAGGTTCAAGGGTGATGTTTGCACTGGCTACGGCAATTTTGGCTGCTTCGATCGCATCTTTCACTGTACCGAAGTCTTCCGGTTGAGTAACAACAACAAACTGATCCTCTTCTGTTCGCAAATCCTCGGCTCCTGCCTCAGTAACAAGCGCAAACAGTGTATCTTCATCAGTTTTGTCTCGTGGGACAGAGATTAGGCCGACGGTCTGAAATCTGAATGAGACCGAACCTGACTCGCCCATGTTTCCACCATTCTTAACGAAAATATTACGTAAATTGGCGACTGTCCGGTTTCGGTTATCTGTTGCACACTCAACAATTATTGCACAACCAGCTGGTCCATATCCCTCATATGTCACCTCATCATACATTGCACCTTCTATCTCACCGGTGCCACGCTGAATGGAGCGTTTGATATTGTCCTGGGGCATTGAGTTTTCTCTGGCTCGCTGGATTGCTAATCTTAATCGTAAATTTGTCTCTGGAACCCCGCCTCCCGCCTTTGCTGCCATGATTATCTCTTTAGCAAGCTTAGTGAACAGATTACCTCTCTTTGCATCTTGCGCACCTTTGCGAAGACGGATATTGTGCCATTTTGAATGTCCAGACATGAATCTACTCCTGATTATTGATGTTATGAGCGTTGCATTTCTCCCATTATTCAAGCGAGATAGCAGTAGCCAATTCAATCTTATTGCCGTATTATAACATACCATTCATCCGCGATTCCTGCATAGTGAACTGAATTGTAACAGTTTCCTGTTTTATCCCTCTAATGTGATGGCTTATTGTCGTAAACATCCAGATCATCGTTAAATTGACCGATGGATATGTAATTAGTGTTGTATTATTCGACAATATAAGCTATGATTGTAACCGACGAGTCTCTAGCTGATATCCACAGCTAAGTCTCAAACCTCACACTAGGAGTATCAGATGCGACTTACCCTCTCCCGCCTGGCAGCAACGCCGTTGCTTATAACGTTATTAGCAACAGCTGCCAGCTCGAGTTCAGTCTCAATCCACCACGGCATACCTTCAGCCAAACTATCCCGAGGCAAATCATCAAACAGGTCCTCGAAAGTATCCAAAGAGAGAATTAACTTGATGTCTGAAGTTGCCTCTTCTCTTGGAATGCCAACTGTTACACCGGGAATAGCTTTCTCTCCTCATGCACTTATGCATCCCGTAGATTATGCAAACTCTCATAATGCAGCCTATGTAGTCCCATTCGTGGGCACTAGCTCGGGACCAGGAGGGAGCATAAATCTGTTTCCTGGACCATCAATGCCTTTTGGCATGGTTCAGCTAAGCCCGGATACAGAATATCAGGGTTTTGGATATCACTACTATCAGAAGAAAATTCAGGGTTTCAGCATGACACACATGAGTGGACCCGGATGTAGTGATGAGGGTGACGTATTTTTCACGGCAACTACTGGCAAAGTCCATACGCAAGTGAAAAACATGGAATCTCCATATAGCCACTCCGAAGAGGAGGCAACTCCCGGTTACTATATGGTTATGCTCAAAAAATGGGGAATCAAGGCTGAGCTAACTGCAACAACCAGAGCTGGTCTGGCGCGATTTACCTTTCCTGCAGGCAAACAGGCCGATGTTATTGTTCCAATTAGCCACACGTTAAACTATACCACCGCAGCAAAATTTCATGTTGTGAACAACGAAACGGTGGAAGGCTATGTGGATGATAGATGTTTCTGCGGTGTATCAGCAGTCTATCGAGTGCATTATATTATGAAGTTTAGCAAGCCATTCAAATCGTTCGGAATTTTTGAAAATGGCGCGCTTACTCCTAACTCCAGGACTATGATACAGACCCATGATAACGAGAATAATGGTGGATATGTAACATGGCCTGCAAGCAGCCACGCACAATCGATTACCGTTAAAGTTGGTATCTCATACGTAGACCTGGCTGGCGCTGAGAACAACCTGAATGTGGAAGTGGGTGACAAGTCCTTCAACACTATTCGCAGTGAAGCTGCCAAAACCTGGAATGATGAGCTAAGTGTAGTGGATGTGAATGGAGGAACACCCACACAGCGTGGAGTTTTCTACACCTCTCTCTATCACTCACTGTTAACACCCAGTGTTTACAATGATGTAGACGGCAGATATCTGGGATTTGATGAGAAGGTTCACAAAATTGCTGCGGGTCACCTTGTGTACTGCAACTATTCCGGATGGGATATCTACCGCTCCCAGATGCCACTGGTTGCACTTCTGAAGCCTAAGCGCATGGAAGATATGTGTCAGTCTATCGTGTTGATGTATCAGCAGGGCGGATGGATTGACAGATGGCCACAAATCAACCATTACACCAATGTCATGTGCGGCAGCCCGCTCACAACAGTCATGTGCACAGCATGGATGGATGGTTTGCATGGTTTCGATATGAAGACTGCATACAAAGGCATGCTTAAAGATGCTACACAGGCACCACCTTCTGGAGAGCCATACTTTGGCGAGAACAATATAGATCTAATCAACAAACTCCATTATGATCCAGATGATAAAGAGGGATATGGGTCAGTATCTCAAATTCAGGAAGATTGCATAGCGTATGCATCTCTTGCTTATGTAGCGAATGCCCTCGGTAAAAAACAGGATGCACAAATGCTGCTGGCAAGGGCAAAATACGTCAGAAATGTATTTGATCCTGAAGATCATTACTTTAGACCTAAAAACTCTGATGGCGCATGGAGAGAGCCTTTCAAGATTTCTCAAAACCATGGGTATGTTGAGGGGTCAGCTGACCATTATCAATGGCTCGATCCAGAAGACATGTCATGGCTCGTGAATGCTGTAGGCAAATCCAGATTTAATCAAAGACTGGATTCATTCTTCAGCTATCCAACACCTCAATGGTCAGCCGAGTACTACAACCCATACAATGAGACCGATCTAGAGACTCCATTTGAATATAACTTCTCAGGAGAGCCATGGAGAACTCAGTATGTTGTCCGACGTGTGCTCAGGCAAAACTATCCGCTAACTCCTGATGGAGTGCCAGGTAACGATGATCTGGGAGAGATGTCCTCATGGTGTGCATTCAGCATGATGGGTATATACAGCGTGGATCCTGCAAGCACTGCTTATGAGCTGGTTAGCCCTCTATTCCGCAAAATCACCATTCATCTGGAAGCTCCTTACAAAGGCAAAACTTTTGTGATAGAGGGTGTGAAGGATGCGGGAGATAAACCATATATTCAGTCAGTCAAACTTAACCACAAAAATTTAAGTCAAGACTGGATATGGGCAAGAGAGATCACGAATGGCGGCACCATTCAGTTTGACTTAGGCAAGCAGCCTAACAAGGACTGGGCAGTCAAGTCATCCCAGGAGCCACCATCTCTCACCTCTTACCGAAAATAACTGACTTTACAATATCGGGATATCTTATTCCCAATCTGTAAGTCAATTACCCCACCTCCTTACTGTAATAGTGAGGAGGTGGGGTTTTTAATAGTGGACAGGTTAATGAGGTTTTACTTTGAGGGAGTGAATATATTGAATAATCAGTTTGGTAGCAACAGCATCGGCTGCCGCTGCCGCCTCAGTGCCCCCCTGATTCATCATTACCAGTACAGCGAAATCACGCTTTGGAGCCATCCACACTTCAGAATAGTTAAGGTTGTTTGATCCGTTGTGCCATAAAGCCTCTCCATCCGCCCACACACGGGTTAAAACAACCCAGCCATCTGCATAGATTGAACCTTTAGGAGCGGTGTGAAGTTTCTTGATGATATCTGCAGGTAACAGGCCGTTTTTACCTTCTTCCCCACGGAGATGAAGTGCGATGTATTTAGCCCAATCTTCCACAGAACAGTGAACCTTACCCGCTGGTGCAATGGTATCTGGATTGTCTGCATATGGCCCTGGTGGCACGGCTTTGTGATGTCCATTCTGCAAATAGTACTCCCAGGGTGCATCTTTTGTATTCATTTTTGCCATAGGACCAAAACCTGCCGAATCCATTCCCAGTGGGTCAAAGAGCAGCTTTTTAATCAACTTCTCCCATGGTGTATGAGTGATCACTTCAAGAAGATGACCTAAAACGGCGTAATTTCTATTTGAATACACAAATGTGGTACCCGGAACATTTACTGGCGGATCCTCAAGGATGTGCTCAACATACACCTCTCTCTGCTGCATGGGGCTGCCAGGCAGCATGTACTGCTGCAATATGCTAAGATTGGGAAGGGCAGAGTCGGCTGAAAAGCCTGATCTCTGCTGCATCAAGTCCTGCACGGTAACATTTCGATAAGCTGGCAGCATGGATATGTCCAGCTCTGGGAAAGCCTGCTGAAGTGTGGTATTCCAGCGAAGTTTATGCTGCTGAATGAGGATGGCAGCAAGTGTAGCTGTCATGGATTTCGTATCAGATCCGAGGTGGAACGGATCGGTGATCAAGGCTGGGGTATTTTCTCCCCAAACCCTGTTCCCGCATACTCCTACCTCAACCAGCCGTTCCCCCGTTGTCACCACAGCAGCAATTGCTGGGAGCTTGTACTGCTTCCTGATTGGCTCCAGGATGTCGCTGATATCACCTGGTGGCTGACGTTTGCTTGCCTGGATATAAGCTTGGGCATCTGGCGATAGTTTATTCGCGGTTGCAGCCATACTTGTTACACTACTGAATAACAGGATTATGAGAGTGGTGAATAATTTCATTTCTCAGGTATTCCATCATGAACGTGCTTTGGTAATACAAGCATTTTTTTGAAGTAAGCTCTAATCGAGAAAACAATCATGGGGTTAAGAACATGACTCGCATCAACTTGCACGACCTGCAGGTTAGGATTGACCTTCGCCGCAGCGATGAGAGCTTTTGAGGACTCTGGTGGTATGATCTGATCGTACTTTGCTGTGTATATGAGCAGTGGTCTTGGCGATATGCCGGCAATGTAGTGGATAGGGTCTGTGATGTCTGTCACGTTGTCCACAACCTGCATAGTTTTTGGTGTTATTTTGAATGGCCAGTGCTGTTCCAAAGCGGGGTATCTGTCTAAATGCTGCACAACCTTCGCAAGAGCTCCCCCAGGCACTGCCAGGCAGAATACTCCCACGCGCTTATCGATGCCTCCGAACTCTGCACCGATCGTTGTACCCTGGGAAAACCCCAGAAACCCCAGACGATTGCTATTAATGTCCGATCGTGTTTGCAGATAATCCACAGTTCGGCGCAGGTCAACCACCGTCTGCACCCATGCATCACGGGCTGTGTATGAGTTTGGCAGGAAGATGTTATTGTTTCTGTCTGGCTGCTTTCTCGCTCCCGAATATTGACTGTCTATCGAAATTGTTGCACAGCCAATCTGGCACATAGCTATACTGGATTCTTTGACATAGGATGAGTCTTTATTGCCCCCAGATCCGTGAAGCAGTATCACACACGGATAGGGAGCATGTCCCACGGTAGGTACAGCCAAAATTGCAGGTACTCGCTGGTCATGCACACTCATAAAACTTACCAGATAGCGTGTGGCAAATGGAATCTTGTCTAGTGGAGAAATCTGAATGTCCAGTGGTAGATCGTGATCGTAATGGAACCATTGAAGACGCATCTCCTGGATAGTGTTATCGCTGATCTTCCGGGGTGAATGTGAGTGACTTGATGCTTCGGAAAATACCGGATTTTCACAAAGCAGGAGTAGAGCAAAAAGAATACGCAGAAACATGAATGGAACCTCATATAGCAGGTCTAAGTTCTAGGGAGATAAGTTCATTCACACTATCTCTCTGAATAAATGTACCATCTAACAGTCAGATTAGTCATGCACAAATACTTACATATACTCATGTAAGGACAACCCATTGCCTCATTATCTTCCCATGCAAACCTTGAATGAGTGAGTACAACAAAATCTGTGGATATCTGTTATTTTGTGATGCCGAAAGCTGTGTAGAGGTGGTATTCTATTAAATAAGAAACAATATTCCTGACATGTTCCATCGGCTGTGTTATGGGAACTATTGTTACAGAACTGATGTTTAAAGATAAATACGAACTATACACTGAAAGACGTGTAGGGTTGTCCCCGTCTTTTTAAGGATACACTTCACATGCCACTAACTCTAGATGAGATGATACTTTGGGCTTCTGAAAAGAACGCTTCTGATCTATTTGTGAAATCAGATTCTGTTCCTGCTGTTCGAGTTAACGGATATATCATGCCTGCAGAATTCCCTGAAATGACTGCAGAGCAGGTGAAAGAGCTTTGTTATTCAAAAATGACTCCACGTCAACAGGCTCAGTTTGAACAGCATTTAGAGATGGATCTGGCGTTTACTGTTGGTGAGCAGTTGAGAGTACGTATGAATGTCTACCTTCAACGGGGAAAACATGCAACTGTGTGCCGCCTCATTCCAACCCGAATTAAAACGCTGGATGAGCTCGGCATTCCACCCAAAGTGAAGGAGTTTACAACCCACAGAAATGGTCTGGTACTGATTACGGGTGCAACTGGTTCCGGTAAAACAACCACCCTGGCTGCCATGATTGACCTGATCAATGAGGCAAGACGTGTAAACATAATCACCATCGAAGATCCTATTGAATTTGTACATAAAGACAAAATGGCAATCGTCAGCCAGAGAGAGATAGGAATAGATACCGAAAACTTCGGAAACGCATTGAGGCATGTTTTACGACAGGCACCTGATGTTATCCTTATTGGTGAGATGCGCGATCTTGAGACAATGAACGTTGCTTTGCAGGCAGCTGAAACGGGTCACCTTGTTTTTGCCACAGTCCATACTGCAAGTGCGGCTGAGACTCTGGATAGAGTTTCAAACATGTTTCAACCTCATGAGCGCCCAATGCTCTGGTTGCGACTGTCCGTTACATTACGGGGCGTTCTTTCCCAGAAACTGCTTCCAAAAATTGATGGATCCGGCCGACTGGCAGCTGTTGAAGTTATGGATGTAACTCCTACAATTGTGAAAATGGTGGAAGAAGGCCGATCAGACGATATCTATGGCGCCATCAGGCAGGCGGGTACCGAAGCGTACTGGGGCATGCAGACAATGAACCAGTGCCTGCTAAGATATCTGAAGGCAGGGTTGATCACGGAAGAGATTGCGATGTCTAATGCAGGCATCTATACGGAATTAAAACAGATGATTCGAATGGCACAAAACCGCGGAGAGGTGAAGCCACCGCAGGTGGCAACTCAGGCACATAACAGATAAGTTTGAGTATCTAATAGTGCTAATTCTTCTTAAAAACTGAATAGGGACCTGCGTTCCTCACTCTAAAATACAGCTGATATTGATATCTATTCATACAGATACGATGTAAAAGAGGTACATTAGAGTGAGGATAATTAATGGATACGGATCGTATTGCTCTCCTGGATCAGCATACAGCGAATCAGATAGCCGCTGGTGAGGTTGTTGAGAGACCCTCCAGCGTTGTTAAAGAGCTTGTGGAAAATGCAATTGATGCGGGTTCCACAAGTATTCAAATTGTGCTTGAAGAGGGTGGCAGAAAACTCATAGAAGTGGTTGATAATGGTTTCGGTATGAGTAGAAATGACCTCATACTCGCACTTCACCGGCACGCCACCAGCAAAATCCGCTCCGCTGAAGATCTTTTCTCGTTAAGAACTTTAGGTTTTCGTGGTGAAGCTCTTCCCTCCATTGCCTCAGTTAGCCGTATGTCGATACAAACCCGCTTAACAGGATTTATCTCCGGATACAGCACCATGGTTATAGGGGGAGAAATTGGTGACATCAACGAGGTTGGATGCCTGGAAGGAACCAGAATCCGTATTGAAGACCTTTTCTTCAATACTCCTGCACGTTTAAATTTTCTAAAGTCCTCGGCCGCCGAACTCAACAGATGTCTTGATATCATTGGACAGCTGGCAATTGCATACCCATCAATCCGTTTTCTCGCTAAAAATGGCAGCAACGAGATAATCCGTTCTGACGGATCGGGTGAACCCCTAGATGCGATTGCTGCATTTTGGGGACGAGGGGTAGCAAAAAAACTGTTCCCAATTATGAACCAAAATCCTGAAGCAAGTGTGAAGGGTTTTGTGTCCAGTCCCGATCTTACTAAAGCAGGTAGATCTCATCAGCTAATTTATGTGAACGGAAGAGTCATCAAAAGCCGACTCATCAGCCATGCATTGGAAGAGGCTATGAGGTCGCTTACGCCGGAATCACGATATCCCCTTGCGGTTGTGATGATACAGGTACCACCGGAAACTGTAGATGTTAACGTTCATCCTACAAAGACAGAAGTAAAATTCCGTCGAGATGGTGAAGTGCACCATGCGGTGAGTGTCGCAGTGAAAGATGCATTGATGAGTTATGGCATTGTTCCTCTTCCTCGCATTAGTGTGCCAGAGCTTACACTAGATACAGGTACGGGCTCAACCCAGGGAACACTGGATATAAGTCGCAACGTTTGGACAGACCCGCATCCGGTCTCATACCCTGAGCAGTCAGCCGTTAGTGATGCCACAGCCATAGACAGCCCCCTGCAGTCACCAGCACTGCCCAGACCTTTTGCAGAACTGCTGCGCGAGTTCCGTGTATTAGGTCAGATAGGGAACACATACATCATTGCCGATACGCAGGATGGCCTGGCTGTGATAGATCAGCACGTAGCGCATGAACGTGTTCTGTACGAAAGGTTAACTGTCAAACGTAATCTGCATGGGATTGCCATGCAGAGACTGCTTACTCCCATAACGGTTGAACTAGGACGCCGGGAAGCATTGCTGCTTAAGGATCAGTGCAGCTCGTTTGCCTCTTCGGGTTGGGAGATTGAACCTTTCGGAAGCGACTCGTTTATGATTAGGGCAGTTCCTGCACTGTTGGCTAAGAAACAGGTGGATAGAATTCTGAAGGACATGGTAGACGATCTTGTGAACCAGACGATCTCCAGAAGACTTATTGTTCAACATGAAAATGTCCTTATAACCAATGCCTGCAAGATGGATGTGAAAGCTGGTGATCCTCTTAACATCGAAGAGATGCAGGCCCTGCTGGAGCAGTTGGCTGAAACAGAGAATCCTTATCTGTGTCCCCATGGAAGACCAATCGTTGTGAAACTTCCAATTTCCGAGCTGGAAAAACAGTTTAAACGTTAAATATTACTAAAGATATGCCATCTCATAGAAGAGGAGAGGCAATAGAGGTTAGGTATGAACTCAAAAAATAATTCAATACAGGAAGAGTTAAGAAAAAGAATCCTTATAATAGATGGTGCAATGGGAACGATGATTCAGCGCCATAAATTTGTTGAAGCTGACTACAGGGCGGAACGTTTCAAAAATCATCCCGTGGACTTAAAGAACAACAATGAAGCCTTGATGCTTGTTAGACCAGATGTAATAAAAGACATTCACATGAGATATCTCATGGCTGGTGCTGATATCATTGAAACAAACACATTTAATGCTAACTCTATCAGCATGGCAGACTTTGAAATGGAGCATCTTGTTGAGGAGATGAACGTTACCGCTGCGCATATTGCACGTGAAGCAGTGAATGACATTCTGCAAGAAGACCCAAATCGAACTATGTGGGTAGCGGGAGCAATAGGACCTTGTACACGCAGTGCGTCCGTGGTGGTGGATGCAGACAGGCCAGGATATAGAGGAGTGGTATGGGACACTCTTCTGGCATCCTATTACCAGCAGGCTGCAGCACTGCTTAAAGGTGGTGTCGATCTGTTTCTTTGTGAAACCACGTTCGATACCTTAAACCTCAAAGCAGCACTGTTTGCTATTCAGCAGCTGTTTGAGGATACAGGAGTCTCTAATCCAGTTATGGCCTCGCTGTTTGTCGATCAGGCGGGAGGTAATCTAACAGGTCAAAATCTGGAGTCTATGTGGATCTCGATCTCACATGTACCCCTGCTGAGTGTCGGTTTGAACTGTGCATTTGGTCCCGACCTGATGCGTCCATTCATCGAAGAGCTAAGCAGCAAAGCAGATGTCTTTGTGTCCGCATACAGCTGCT